>JANXQR010000125.1 GCA_025353435.1 Acidobacteriota bacterium
TGTGGTGTCTGTCATGTGGGTGAACGCGCTGAGAGGGATCGCTCTCGCACCGGCAGAAGAAACACTCGTGTTAGGCGTGGTCCCGGCCGAAATGCCCTGAGTTGCCGATGATCCAGAAGTAGAAGTCGCTCCACCAAGCACTGTCGCGGGTCTATTGAGCACATTGGCTGAGGGCGTGTACTTGACGGAAGTGGTGAGGGCATTGGAGCCCGCTGAAGCAGAGGCGGACGAGGAAAAGCTTGTTGACGCGCCGGCCCCGGTTGCCCCCGAAGACGCGTTCGACTGAATGTAGAGGGACCCAAGGTTACCGGGATTGCGCTGCCACTCCGGCGCAGTCTCTAGGATGACGTGATATTGATTCAGCTGAGTATAGAGCGTGTTGATTTCACGTTGGCCGTATGCATCGTAGAGCGTGTTGTCGATGGTCGTTGGTGCGACACCAAGTCGCGATGCAGTGACTCGATCGATCATGAGAGAGACGGCTCGCGCTCCTGTCTGCTGATCGGTGGCGACGTCTTCAAGTTCCGGCATCTTTTTCAGCTCGCCTACAAATTTGTCGGTCCACAAGTTCAGCTCATTGAGGTCAGGGTCCTCCAGCGTGTACTGGTACTGGGTGCGGCTGATGCGATCGTCGACCGTAATGTCCTGTACTGGCTGCATGTAAAGATGAATGCCCGAAACCTCCGCAAGATTGCTTTGCAGCCGGCGAATCACGTCAGCGGCGCTAAGATCGCGATTATCGAGTGGCTTGAGGTTAATGGAGATGCGGCCGCTGTTCAATGTGGTGTTCTGGCCATCCGCACCAATGAATGAAGACAGGCTCTCGACTGCGGGGTCCTGCAGAATGACCTGCGCCAATTCTTGCTGCTTTCGAGCCATTTCCGGATAGGAAATGGATTGCGAAGCCTGCGAGATTCCCTGAATTACGCCGGTGTCCTGGACCGGAAAGAAGCCTTTTGGAATGAGGATGTAGAGAATTACGGTAAGTACCAACGTAGCCGCCGCCACCAGCAATGTGAGCGTCTGGAAGCGAAGTACCACCTTTAGGGTGCGCCCGTAGAACGCGATCATGCGCTCAAACATCGTCTCTGACCAGCGATATAGGCGGCCTTGCTGATGCGCAGGATCGTGGCGCAGGATGCGCGCGCACATCATGGGCGTCAAGGTCAGCGATACCACGGCGGAGATGATGATGGTGACCGCAAGCGTAACTGCAAATTCGCGGAAAAGGCGTCCCACCACGTCGCCCATAAATAACAGCGGAATGAGCACTGCGATCAGTGATACTGTCAGCGATACGATGGTGAAGCCGATTTGTCCCGCCCCGGTCAGCGCTGCCTGCATGGGAGGCATGCCTTCTTCGATATAGCGCGAGATATTCTCGATCATCACAATGGCGTCATCCACCACAAAGCCAGTGGAGATGGTAAGTGCCATCAGCGAGAGATTGTCGAGACTGTACCCAAGCGCATACATCACCGCGAAGGTGCCGACGAGCGAGAGCGGTACTGCGACGCTGGGAATGATTGTTGCCGAGAGGCTGCGCAGGAAAAGGAAGATGACCATGACCACCAGGCCAATGGTCAGAACAAGCTCGAACTCCGCATCATTGACCGAAGACTGAATGCTCTTGGTCATGTCGGTCATCGTGGTGACCTGGATCGATGCGGGGAGATTCGCCTCAAGTTGAGGCAGGATCTGCTGAATGCGATTGACGACGGTGATGGTATTGGCTCCAGGTTGGCGCTGAATATTGAGAATTACCGCCGGCGTGAGGTTCATCCACGCGGCCTGGCGCGTGTTCTCAACACCATTCACAACCTTGGCAACGTTTTTCACGAAGACCGGTGCGCCGTTGCTGTAGGAAATGACTACGTCGTTGTACCCCTTGGCTTCAGTTATCTGATCGTTCGCGTCGATCTGGTAGTCCTGGCGGGGGCCGTCAAAATTCCCCTTTGCGGCGTTGACGCTTGATTGCGTCAGGGCGGTACGCACGTCCTCCATGTTCAGACCATAGGCAGACAGTGCTGTGGGGTTTACCTGGATCCTGACCGCCGGTTTTTGTCCACCACTGATGCTAACCAGACCCACGCCGCTCAACTGCGAAATACGAGGAGCCAGGCGCGTGTCCACAAGGTCTTCTACCTGCGATAGCGGCAACATATCGGAATGCACCGCTAGGGTGAGCACAGGCGCATCGGCAGGATTGGTCTTGTTGTAAACAGGAGGAGTGGGCAAATCCGCTGGCAAGAAAGATTGCGAGGAATTGATCGAGGACTGAACTTCCTCCTCAGCCACGTCGAGCCCAAGCGTGAGATTGAACTGCAGCACAATGACCGAAACGCCGCCGGCGCTCGTTGAGGTCATCTGGCTCAGCCCTTGCATCTGCCCAAACTGTCGTTCGAGCGGAGCTGTGACCGTGGTCGCCATCACGTCAGGGCTGGCGCCGGGATAGAAGGTGACCACCTGAATGGTGGGATAGTCAACTTGCGGCAGGGCCGATTCCGGCAGCTGCCGGTACGACACGATTCCCACAAGCATGATCGCGGCCATCAGTAGCGAAGTCGCCACCGGCCGCTCAATAAAGGGGCGAGACGGATTCATGGGGCCGTGCTCGTGGGCGCGTCACTGCTGCTGGGAAGTTTGATCTTGGAGAGCGCGGTCTGCGAGCCGTTCTGCAACTTCTCAAAGCTGCTGTTGGCCACTACCTCTCCCGGCTTGACGCCCTGCACTGCGGTCTCTCCGTTGTCAGAGATTCCCGCTTTCACGGTTCGCTGTGC
This sequence comes from Acidobacteriota bacterium, assembly GCA_025353435.1. GTDB lineage: Bacteria > Acidobacteriota > Terriglobia > Terriglobales > Acidobacteriaceae > Telmatobacter. The sequence continues at coordinate 2,781 of JANXQR010000125.1, forward strand.
CGCCTTGTTGTTGTCGATGACATAAACGAAGTCCAGGTTTCCGTTGTGCTGGATTGCGGACGATGGGACGAGCACCTGGTTCGGCAACGTGCTGACTAGCATGCGGGTGTTGACAAATTGATTGGGGAAAAGCACACCGCTCTTGTTGACAAACTCCGCTCGCAGCTTCACCGTTCCCGTCGTGGTGTCGATCTGGTTGTCGATCGAAGTGAGCCTGCCGGTGTCAAGCAAGATTTCCTGCGTGCGATCGTAGGCCTCCACCTTCAACTGGTGGCTGCCTCGAGATTGATGAAGCACCTGCGGCAAGCTGTCTTCCGCCAAGGTGAATACGACCGTGATGGGCTGCATCTGCGTCACAACGAGCAGCGTAGTCGTCGAATTCGCGGTAACAAGGTTGCCGGGATCCACCAGCCGCAGGCCGACGCGACCGTCAATGGGCGAGGTAATGTGGCAGTATCCCAGTTGGACCTTGTCAAACTTCACGGTGCCTTCGTCATTCTTGACCGTCCCTTGCTCCTGCAGGACTACCTTCTCCTGGTCTTCCAGTGTCTGCCGCGGGATTGCATTCTTTGACCATGCCAACTGATAGCGCGCGAGATCCATCTTTGCTTCAGCAAGCAGGCTCTGGTCTCGCTCAAGTATCCCCTCGGCCTGCTGTAATGTCGCTTCAAATGGTCGCGAGTCAATATCGAGGAGCGGGTCCCCCATTTTCACCAACTGCCCTTCGCGATAGTTGACCGCCGTAACAAGGCCGGTGACCTGCGCGGTAATTGCGACAGTGTTGAGTGGAGTGACGGTTCCAATGGCACCCTCGTACACATTGACGTTCCCGGTGTGCGCCGTCGCAACAGTAATCGGAACCGAGCCGCCACCCATGCGCCGCCCGCCTCCCATGGCGGCAGTCTGGTTCTTCTGTTGATGCTGAATCACCCAATAAAAAAGCAGCGCAAAGAGAAGCAGTACAACCCCCCACACCCAGAGGTGCCGACGTTTTTGGACTGGTTTGAGCGCATCTCCAGATGACTGGCTCGCCGGGATTTCATGCGATGCAGAAGATCTTGGGTCCATGTTTTCTCTTGTGGCTTCCTACAAAATTTCGCGCAGCATTTGGATCTGATCAAATGCGTCTCGGTTGCGAGCGGCGCGCTCTCCGAATCGCCAAGTTTACCATTGAGACCGGTCTGTCGGCCGGAACCCCCGACCCCTTGACACGGCGACCGAACAATGGGGAAATCACCGCTTCCAGCCAGGCTGCCGGCTACCGCAACTCATTTTGTGTGACGAAGAATACTCCGGGATAGTTGCAGTTACACAGCGAAAGCGGGACGGGCAGCGCCATCAGAACGCCGACAGCAGAAGGATCCGCTCATCGACACGACTGGCACCTTACCAGAGCATCAGAGCGGTACCAGAAAAGAGGATCATGCAATCCTTCATGTGGGATTGGGCCGCGCTACTTGGGAATATCGCGGTGGAGAGCCTTTACCCGGTAGCCGGCAGACCTCAATCGCTTTGCCATATCCACGGCCATCATCACGCTCCGATGCTGGCCGCCAGTGCATCCGAATGCCACGGTGAGATAGCTCTTACCCTCTGCAACATAATGCGGCAACAGGTAGAGCATCAAGTCTGTCACTCTCCCAAGAAACTCTACGGTCTGCGGAAAACTGCGAACGTATCCTGCTACTTTCGGGTCTTTACCGGTCTTCTTTCGAAATTCCGGGACAAAGTGGGGATTGGGCAAAAACCGCACGTCAAACACCAGGTCCGCATCCAGGGGCACACCGTTCTTGAAGCCGAAGCTCAAACAGCTCACGAGCAGGTGCTTTGCTCGATCATCCTGTCCAAACCGCGATTGAATGTGCGCGCGCAGCTCGTGCACGTTGAAAGTGGAAGTATCAATCAGCGTGTCTGCGACATTGCGAATGGGATCAAGGAGCTGCCGCTCTTCTACGATTGATCGCGATACGGTCTCCTGCTTGCGGAGTGGATGCGGCCGGCGTGTCTCCGAGTACCGCCTCACCAGCACGCCATCCTGCGCATCGAGGAATACGACCCGGGTGTTGAGCACGGTCTTGACGCTTTTCAAAATATCGGGAAGACGGTCCAGCGTTTGCCCTTCCCTGACATCAACCACAATTACTGCGCTCTGGATCTCCGTGGACTTGTCCACCAACTTCGCAAAATCGAGCAACAATTCCAGCGGGAGATTGTCCACCGCATGGAAACCCAGATCTTCAAAAGACTTGAGGGCTGAAGCCTTGCCGGCGCCCGAGATTCCGGTCACAATCACCAGTTCTTTGCCGCGCGGCTTGACGCTCTTGGCAGTTTGCGGAGCGCTCTTCCGCCTGGATTTGCTTACTTCCGCCATGGCTCATCGTACAACGAATTGACCCAGGTGAATGTTTACTCAGGCCCTTGAAGCGATCGTCCGCAGGCTCCGCGCCGCCAGAATTCGGGCGCGATCCGGCTCAAGCGCATTTGCCAGCAAGAACCCCTGCCCCAGTTCGCAGCCCAGCATCTGCCACGCACGGAGTTGCTCGTGCGTTTCGATTCCCTGCGCCAACAATTGGACACCGACCGACTTGCAGACATGAATGAGCGATTCGACAAGCGCCAATTGACGGCCCGCGCCGGTGGCCGCGGTGGTCAGCTTGGGATCGAGCTTCACTACTTCAATCGGCAGCCGCACCAGGTGATTTAGTGGCGCGAGGTTCGATCCGAAGTTGTCAATCGCTACGCGAACCCCGCAATCCACCATGCGCTGCAGGATTGCAAGAGCGCGGTCAGGGTTCTCGTTGATGGTGCCCTCAGAAACCTCGATCATGAGCCGTGATTGATCAACGCCCGTCGACTCCAGGACCCTTCGCAATTGTCCCACCATGTCATCGTGGTAAAACTGGCGCTGGGTCACATTCATGCTCATCAACAGCCGATTGCCGGGAATTGCATCATCCCAGCTCTGCAATTGCCGGCACGCCGTTTCGATGGTGTCCCGTCCAATGCTGATCGAAAGCCCGGTGTCCTCTGCCACTGGCAGCAAGTCGCGAAAGCCATCGACCGATCCGTCTGGTTTTCGCCAGCGCAGCAGCGATTCAAATCCTTCTACTTGACCGGTTGCGAGGCGGAAAATTGGCTGATACCAAAGCTCAAATTCCCGCTTTGTCAACACGTGCCGCAGTTCACGCTCTCGCTCCTGCTGAACCGTTACATGCAACTTCATTTGGCGGTCGAAGATCTCGCACCGGTGGCCGCCCTCCTTCTTGGCGCGATACATTGCGAAATCCGCATCGCGAATCAGCAATTCAGGTGAATCATGCTCCTGGCCAGCCATTGCCGCACCCACGCTCGCTACGGCTCGGATCCTGTGACCCATCACTTCGAAAGGCTTATCCAACTCGGAGATCACCCGTTGGGCGATCGTTTCCATGTCGCCAGGTGAGGTAATGTTCTCAACGAGAATCCCAAACTCGTCTCCACCGAACCGCGCGGCCGTATCCTGCGGCCGCAGAGTTGCCCGAAGCCGTTGCGCCACGGAGACAAGCAGAATATCCCCGACAGCGTGGCCCAAAGTGTCGTTGACCTTCTTGAAATCGTCGAGATCGAGAAACAAGACCCCACACCCCTGATCGCGCCGGCGCGTGCGCCGACTCAGCGCAAGTTGCAGACGATCGTAGAAAAGTGCTCGATTGGGCAGGCCGGTGAGGACGTCGTGCATGGCATCGTGCTGCAGCCTGGCTTCAGCCTGCTTCCGCTCTCCAATGTCCCGGTAAGTCAAAACATGCCCTGAGACGCCGCCATTCACCATAAGCGGAGCGATCTGCATCGCCACATCGACCAGTTCCCCGTTCTTCATCAGGCGTACGGTTTCAACGCAGATGCGTCCCTGTTCGGCGAGCATCTTTTGCAGCGTCGCGTTTTCGTGCTGCCGGGTTTCGGGCACAATGAAGTCCCGCAAGTTGCCCCCGCTCACTTCTTCGGCGGAAAATCCAAACATCTGTGTAAACGCGGGATTCGTATACACCACGTGTCCACCATGAACGATCGCCACGGCCTCAGGAATGCTTGCCAACACATCTTCCATCAGGCGCGGTTTTGAGGACCGCTCGCGGGTTGCCAGATGCGCGACGATAACCCCCTCGCGCAGTTCGGGATCAAGGATTGCGTAGGTGCCCTCAAGCGGCGTCATTTGCCCGCCCTTGCAAGCAAGCGTTGCATGGAAGGCGTTGCCGCCCTTTCCTCCGGTCAGCAGCGACTGCGGCTCCGAGGTTGATGGAAACAGTCCCCACACCACATCCTCAACCGGCCGCTGCATCCACTCCGAATCGCCTATGCCCATCGCCCTTCGCGCTTCAGCATTGGCAAACACAATTTGCCCGGCGCGTTCCAGAAACACGAGTACAGGCAACGCATCGAGTATTTCGCGCTGCTGTATGGAATTCGCGTTTTCCGGCAGGTTCAAGATGATCTCGCTCCGGCAAAGGAATGCCCATGGAAGGGCTCGGTCAGTTTCAGGTCGCTGCCTGCTAGGGAACCGGCCCTGGGAATTGAGTCCGCTTGTTGTAATCTACTGCGGCGGGAGTACCCTTAGGGGGATGCTAGTCCCCTCAATGTGTACGATCTATCCCTCTAACAGGGGAGAGATTTGCACCAAAGTTGAGTCTGCCTTAGAGCATGCACTCAAAGCTCCGAGACTATGCACTGTTACAAAGCTCGGGGCGAATGCAAGGCGAACCGGGCGGATCGCCTGCTCCGTAAGGCGGCGTTATGGAATCTCCACTAATTCCATTTGCCCATCGCGGCGCCGGTGAAGGACGAAGAGATCTCCGGCGGCATTCCGAAAAACGAGCAAATCTCGATCGCGGAATTCAGTCTCTTTGACGGCCTCTTCCAGCGTCATGGGACGCAAGGCAATGGCCTCCGCACTCTTCACAATGTGCGGCTCAACGACGGTGGGCTTTGCGGGAAACGAGTGCACGGCTATCGAGGCCCTCGGCTTACCCGAGCCGCGAGACGCCTTCTCCGGAAACCCGTTTCCCTCATCGGGTGCGGCGGGGCGGGTTTTTGTCCGCGTGACCGGTGGCACCGCCAGCATCTTTTCTTCCTTGGGGAGCCGCTTGCGGGTCAGGTTGCGATCCCGGTAGCGCACCGCCTGCAGTTCGATGTGGGCTAGCGCATCCCGAAGAGCTGCCTCCTGGCTGTCGGACTTGCCAGTAGCAACAATCGTCTGCAAGCGCGCCTTTACCGTAGCCTCGGCAATGTGCAGGTGCCGTTGTACGCGAAAAGTAATTGCCGCGCTGGTGGTTTTTCCCAGGATTCGCGCGATCCGATCCATACCTTCCTCAGCCTGTGCACGCACGGCCTTGGAAATCCTTACTTGTCTGGCGGTCAACTCCACTTCCATGGTCAGCCTCCGCTCTATGGTTTATCCCCGCCCATTCTTGGACCGAGAATTTACGGATTCTATAGCATCCAGCCCGCTAACGTACTCAATCAGCCGGCAAAGAAGCGTTTCTGTTGAAGAAAACAGAATCGATGTTTCCACTTATGCCGAGCTTCTCGCCCTCAGACTTTTCTTCTTAAAACGACGGGGCGCGCGGCTGATAATCAGCCGTGCGCCCTGATTGCGCGATCCGGAGCGTGCTTCTGAGCCCCTAATCCCGGCCGGTCCTGATCCGATCCGGCGATTTCTGTCCTAATTCATTTCTTCACAGTGACAGTAGTACCCCATGCCCCGTCTGCCGTGCCGAACGAGAAATCGATCTGGTCCCCAGTCACATTTCCCTTGTAGTTCAAAACATAGGTCTGGCCCTGGTAGTCGGTATTCAGCCAGAACGTGACCACATTGCCGTCAATCTTTCCTTCGTGTATTTCAATCGGCGCAGGCCCCATTCCTTCGGCTGTACCCGTGACCGTCGCGGCAGCGCTCTTTAGATTCAAGACGATAGGCATACTGGTCCCGTTCAGGTCGAAGGCTCCCTTCCACGCTCCGGTCACGTCCGCCAACTTCGGAAGCGCCGGTGCCGCAGCCGTAGCAATTGCCGCAGCAGCAACGTCCTTCTTCACAGACATCGTCGTGCCCCAGCTCCCGTCTTCCGTGCCAAACGAGAGGTCGATATGATCGGCCGCAACCTTGCCCTTGAACACGATCTTGTAGGTCGTGCCCTGGTAGTCAGAATTCATCCAAAAGGTCACATTATCGCCGTCGATTTTGCCGTCATGGATCTCGGACGGCGGATTTGGCGGAACATCGACAGTGCCCGTCAGGTCGGTGCCTGCAACCTTCAGGTTCAAAGCTGCGGGCACGCTGGTGCCGTTCAAGTCAAACGAGCCCTTCCATGTCCCACTCACGTCCGCAGCGCCCGCCATCGGAGTCACAAACAGAACGGCCGCCAATCCCATCATTCCCAGCACAGCCTTCATACAGAAATTCTCCCTTCGCAAAACAACGCCGAGTTTAGCATGCGGGCCGGTTGTTCCTCACTGCCCGAAATCACCACTTCCACGCAGTCGAATTCACGATCGAATGAGGTTGTTTACGATAGAAAGCATGCCCCAGTTCCCTGCCGGCCAGACACTCCTCATCGATGCCGATGACACCCTCTGGGAAAACAACGTCTACTTTGAACGCGCCATCGCCGCCTTCATCGGCTATCTCAATCACGACACTTGCACGCCCGACGAGGTGCGCCAGACTCTCAACGGTGTGGAACGGGAGACCATTCTTGCCCACGGCTATGGGCTTACCAGCTTCACCCGTTCCCTCGTCACCTGCTATGAGCGCCTCAGTCCCGGGCCAGTCACGGAAGAGAACCGCGAACGGATACGCGGCTTCGCCCAGACCATTGCCGACCAGGAGATCGAACTGCTTCCGGGAGTAAAGGAGACACTGGCAGAGCTGGCGGGCCGCCATCGAGTCATCCTGATGACTAAGGGCAACCACGCCGAGCAGGCCGACAAGTTTGCCCGTTCAGGCCTGCAGCCGTTCTTTTCGGCAATTGAGATTGTCGCGGAAAAGGACCCTGAAGCCTATCGGCAGGCAATGGCGCGCCATGAGTTCGCGCCGCACACAAGTTGGATGATTGGAAACAGCCCCAAAAGTGATATCAATCCGGCGCTCGCTGCGGGCTTGCATGCCGTGCACCTGTTTCATAAGGACACGTGGGTTCTCGAGCATGCGGAGCTTGACGTTCCTTCGCCTGGCCAGCACCTGATTGAGCTGGATTCCTTTGCCAGACTGATTACAATTTTCTGATGGTTACAGGAACCTGTTTTTACGGTAGTCTCTGCGAATGCCCGCAAAGTACCTTTTGAAACTCCTTTTTGCTGCCGGACTTGGAGGCCTCTTTGGAGAGTATGTTGCCAAAGACCATGAGCGCTGGTTCAAGCTTGGCCGCGACGCGTTCCTGGCCTACGAGAATCACCGGTTCGAAACTCAGATGGCCCATCCGACCATCGGATTTGCGTTCGTGGTTGGAATGGCTATCTTTAGTGTCGGCGTGGCCGTGATTTATGAGCTTGTAGGCTTGGTTGGGGACAGGCTATTCGGAATCATGAAACGCCGCGTGAAAGATAACCGAATGACAGCGAGCCATTGACCGAATAACAGAATCTCTGTTCTACTTCGAACAACGTCATGCAGATGCGCTCCGCCAACTCGATCGTCAACATCGTCGCAGGCATGCGCGCCATTCCCGCCATTCGAATTACGAGCCACAACATGTGCGGGGGAATCAGAGCCTAAGCTTCAAGCAGCAAAGCAGCGTCAGGCCGCCACCCCGTACAGGGTTGGTGGCTTTTTAGTTTTTGCGACCAGGATTGAGAGAGAACGATGTACACGCCTAAGTTCAACCAGGTGACCGACCGCAACGTGCTGATCGAGGCCATGCGCGCGTATTCGTTCGCCATCCTCTTCGGTCCGCAGTTGCAGGCCACCCACCTCCCGTTGATGGTTAAAGAAGAAGGCGAGCAGGTCGTGCTCCTCGGCCACTTTGCTCGCGCCAACCCTCATTGGACGGAGCTCTCCGGCCGCGAGGCGCTGGTTGTCTTCCCCGGCCCTCACAGCTACGTCTCGCCTTCGAATTACGCCGAAGCGCTTTCAGTCCCGACATGGAACTACATCGCCATCCACGCTTACGGCACGCTCGATCTCGTTGAAGATGAATCCGGAAAAAGCGACCTTGTTGAAGCATTGATCCAGGTTCACGAGCCTACTTATCTCGACAAATGGCATGGCATGTCCGCCGTCTATCGACGCTATATGCTTGCGGGAATCATGGGCTTTCATATCCCGGTCACGCGTCTTGAAGGCAAATTCAAAATCAGCCAGAATCGCGCAGAAGTGGAGCGCCACAATGTGCATGCCGCTCACGCAGCCGGCTCCTCCGATCAGCAGGAACTGGCGCGCTGGATGGAGCGGCTGATCCCCCAAGTGTGAGGCAGACCAAGCGCCTTGTAGCGAATAACGCGCGAATTTGAAGGCAGGAAATGATGAACGATAACAAGGTTTCTCGAGTTGAGCTCCCACTGGTCGAGCTTTTTGACACCAGCCTCCGCGACGGCATGCAGCAGCCGAACCTGGAGATCTCCGCTCCCAATGCGGTGAGCCTGATCCAGCGAATGTCCGCGTTCGGCGTGCACTACGCGGAGATTGGTTTCGCTGGTGCGCATCAGTTTGTTGGAGAACTTACGCAGGCGCTCGACAACGCCGATACCGGCAACATCAAACTGGCTCTGTTCGGACGCTCACGCGGCCGCGACACCCGCGTTGCTGATTGGCCCGATGTGCAGTTCATTGTTCAGCATAAGCAGCGTGTCCGGGTCGCCGTAATTGTTCTCAAGTCCAGACTGCTCGACGTAGGCAAATCACTCGAAACCACGCCCGAGGAAAATCTCCTCATGGCGCATGAGACGATTGCGTTCCTTCAGGACCAGGGACTTGAAGTAATCGTGGACTTGGAGCACGCGCTGGACGCAGCCTGCGGACGGCGGGAGTGTGGCGCTCCGTGCGACCCTGACTTTCGCGCCAGCACCCTCGACTATTTCCACCAGGTTGTTGCCCAGTGCGCCGAGCAACAAGTAAGCCGGATCGTCGCTTGCGACACGACTGGCGGGGCAAGTCCGGAAGAAGTCTCCGACGTCATCGGCACGCTCGTTCGCAATCACCCAAATATCCGCATTGGCTTCCACGGCCACACCGACCGCGGCTTCGGCGTTGCCAACTCCCGAGCCGCAATCCTTGCCGGTGCCAGCCACGTGCAGGGCACGCTTCTCGGCACGGGCGAGCGCTGCGGCAACGTCAACCTGACCACTCTGGTGGGCAGCATGCAACTCCGCAATGAAGCCGAGTTCGTCCCGGCAAATTCATTGCCTGGGCTCACAAGCCTTGCACATTCCGGATATTCCGCGTTCTCGCTCGACGTTCCCCACGGAGCGCCGATTGTTGGGCCGGGCGCATTTGGGACCTGGGCCGGTATGCACGGGTCCAGCGAGCGAAAAAACCCCGGTGCGTACTTGTGGTGCGATCCGGCCAAGGTCGGCGCCACTCCGGCAATCGGCGTTAATCGCCAATCCGGCAAGGCCAACATCCTGCTGCTCTCTGAGAGCCTGGGCGTGCCGCTCAACTCCGCGCAGGCCCAGGAACTGATGGACACTAATCAGCCCATGATCGAGGGTGGCGGCTTTACGGCCAGCGAAGTTTCATTCCGTCTCGCCTGCCTCAAGGCCCTCAAAGTCCTTCCCAATTTGTTCACTGTCCGCACCTGGCGGGTTTTCGACGAGTCAGACGAGGCTGGAACCCGCTTCGTACAGGCGTTCATGTCATTGGGGATAGGCGATAAGACCATCGTGACCACCCGTGCCGAGGGCGCTGGCCCTGTGGACGCCATGACACGCGCCATGCGCGGTGAGCTCGAAAAGTGGTACCCCGCCCTGCAACAAATGCGGCTCGGCCGATTCAGCGTAACCGCCATCGACGTCTCGGCGCACGACTCGGCTGCGTACGTTCGGGTTACCGTAAGCTTCCAGGCCGATGGGCACGAGCCGTGGGTGACTGCGGGAGTGAGCAGCGACATGAATCAGGCCGCCCTCATGGCCATCGTGGACGGCTTCCATCACTGGCTCCTTCTGCAGTCCGGCGAAACCTATAGCGCAATCGGAAACTCGGAAGTGTCACCAGGTGTGCGAAACTAGCGGCGCCATCGTCTTCGACAAATCCAAAGGAGATACCGTGCGCCGCCTCTTGATGCTGGTCCTGTTTCTCGTTGCAACCTCGATCTCCGTTGCCGCTCAAACTCCTGGCCACACAGATTGGCGGGCAGCCGTCGACGAGGAGCTTCCGCTCCTCGGCCATCGCAACTGGATCCTGGTGGTCGATTCTGCCTATCCGCTTCAATCTTCCCCCGGAGTCGAGACATTGGAGACTGATGCGCCGCAGCTTGAGGTCCTTCGTCACGTTCTGGGAGCGCTCGATCGGTCGATTCATCTAAGACCTGAGATCTTCCTGGATAAAGAGCTCAACTTCGTGGCTGAAGAGGACGCGTCCGGAGTGTCAGCCTACCGCCCAGAGCTTCA
>JANXQR010000184.1 GCA_025353435.1 Acidobacteriota bacterium
GAAACACCACCTCAAAGTGAGCCCTCGCTCCCTCTGAAGCCGGCACCGCGGTGATGCGAAGGTTTCCGATTAGCTTCGCCATTCACTTCCTCCGTGGCCTTGGAACCAATACCCGCGCATAGCCTTCTCCCCAGTTTTACATAGTTCGGGGACGCCCCGTTGACACGCCCTGGCAGGTTTTATAGATCATACCCCGGCAATGAACCCCCGCTCAATTAACTTTCGAACCATCGAGATACATTCGATCAGCACTTTCTCGACCGGAGCATTGGCCTTGGCGGCAAAATCCCGAATAGCAGTCTCCGCCGTACGAGTTCCATCGAGCGATATGAGGAACTCGGCCACCAGCGGCTGCACGGTTACATGGAAAGCAAAGCCGCTCGTGAGGCGCAAATTCAGCGTTTCCGCTTTCCATTGAGAGTCGGAAGCGAAGCAAACCTGCTCCAGGCGAACGTGATCGGCCAGGCGCGGAGATAGAGCAAGCAACTTCTCGTCCGTGTTGTTCTCTCGAAGCACGTCATGGGCAGCAAACGTGGAAAGAACCATCTCCCCCAGGTTTCCCGACGGCGTCGGGGGAACCTCCTCGATGCGCACAAAATTTTGCCCAGTTCGGCGGCGCATAACGAACAGGCCATCGTGGATTGCCTCGACTTGGCGGCGGCGATAGTAACTCATGTAAAGCTCGTAATTCGCCGCATCCTCGGAGGTGTCCTGCGAAGTTTCCCGAATGCGATGCTGTGCGTACTCCTCCGGATTCTGGGTGAGGCCCTTCATCACCCACGCGTCACAACCTGTACCCTGAAGCCATTCCGCAACTCGCTCCTCCCACGGCTGGCCCTTGATCTGGGCCCATTCGCAGAGCATTTGCATGTAGCCGCCCTCGTTTAGATGTGCGGGGCCTTCCTTCACCAGGCGACGGCAAAGGCCATCAAGGTCCATCGGATTGTCGCAGAACATGTAGTCGGTCTGCGGCGTTATGAAGAAAGGTGGGTTGGAGAGAATCAGGTCGAAGCAGCGTCCAGCAACAGGGGCAAAGCAATCTCCCCCGAAAACCTCGATGTTGTCGATTCCGTTGAGCCGGGCATTGAATCGCGCACACTCCACCGCCCTCGGATTCAGGTCGGTGGCGACCACCGCATCGCTAAATCGAGAAGCCATGAGACTCAGGATGCCGCTACCGGTACCCAGATCGAGCGTTGCGCGGGAATGCCGCGAAACTGCAAACCGAGAGAGGAACTTGCTCGTCGGATTCGGCCAGAGCACCATCTCAGCCTGCTTGTTTTCGATCGCCGTAGGGTGATCCGAGGCGACGAGAAAGCCATCAAAGTGCAACAGCATTGCTCGCGGAGCAAGCATTCCCGCTTCGGCGGCAAGCAAACCCGATTCGAGCAAGAGCGCAAGAAAATCGTCGGGGATCAGGCCCGCAATTTGCTGGGCGTCCTGAGCGCTTCCGATCCAGAACCAACGCAAAAGAGTGTTGAGTTGCGTTGCGGCCGATGTTCGGTCAAACAGGCGCGGACGATTGCGAAGCTGGGATGATGGAAGTTCGGCGGCCCCGAGATGTTTGCGCAGATTCGACTCTGTGTAACCGGCCTCGTCAAAGAACGCACGAAGTCGGACGGAATTTTCAGCCGACAATTGATTGAGCATGGCCCCTCCACCTTACCATTCAGGTATCGAGAGCCGACGCACAATTGAAACAATCGATTGCCACACAAATGCAGCATCGTACTCGCGGCATCGCCGCATGTTCGCTAATTATCTTGACCCTGATCTAGCCCTATGGTATGAACAAGAACGCACCGAATGTGCGAGTTCAGAATGCGCCGGGCCAGCATGAGCGCGTCAGCTGCAGATTCGCCGGGCTCCCGGTTTCCAGTGTCCGGGCTTACTTCTTCAAACAATTTTGCAGGATTCGAGTTCAGATACCATAGACCTGCTTTAATGGGAAATCTGCGCTCACTTCAGAACAATGCTCTAGTGCGTCAGAATACGATCAGGTCGAGGAAATGATTTATGGCTAAGCAGAGTGCGCAGCATAAGCTTGACCGGGTGCGTCCTCCCCGGGTGCAAATTACCTATGATGTCGAAGTCGGAGGCGCAATCGAAATCAAGGAATTGCCCTTCGTCGTCGGCGTGCTCGGAGACTTCACCGGTAATCCGGAACAACCGCTCCCCAAGTTGAAGGAGCGTAAGTTTGTTGAAGTCAACCCTGACAATTTCGACACGGTTCTTGAGGGAATGAAACCGCATCTCTCCTTCTCGGTCGAAAACAAATTGAGCGACGAACCTGAAGCGGCCAATCTGAAGGTCGATTTGAAATTCCGCAAGTTTGAGGACTTCGAACCGGCGAATGTGGCCAAGCAGGTAAAGCCCCTCAAGGAGTTGCTCGATCTGCGCACTCGGCTCTCAGACTTGCGCGGTTCACTCCAAGGAAACGACAAGCTGGAAGAGCTGCTTCTCGAAGCTGTAGGCAACACAGAAAAGCTTGACAAGCTGAAGGGTGAGCTTGGCACTGGAGGTTCCAATGCCTGATGCAGCCGCAAAGCAGGCAGCTTCTGCCGCGACAGTTGAGACACAGGAATCGAGTCTGCTCGACCAGATTGTCGAACAGGGCAGGTTTGGCACCGAAGTCACTGCGCGCGAGCGCGGCAAGGATTTGGTCAAGGAGTTTGTTGCCCAGGTACTTGAAGGCTCGATGACCATCGCCAAAGATGCAGAGATGATGATCAATGCGCGCATCTCGCAGATCGATCACCTTCTCTCCCTTCAGCTGAACGAAATCATGCACCATCCTTCGTTCCAGAAACTGGAAGGATCCTGGCGTGGACTGAAGTACCTGATGGACAACAGCGAGACCGGGGTCGGTCTCAAGATCCGGGTCTTCAATGCCACCAAGAAAGAGCTCCTGCGCGACATTGAAAAGGCTCCGGAGTTCGATCAGAGTGCACTCTTCAAGAAGATCTACGAAGAAGAGTACGGGGTATTCGGCGGAGCGCCGTTCGGCGCCATCGTCGGCGACTACGAATTCGGCAAGCACCCTGAAGACATGGCGCTTTTGGAAGGCGTATCGCACATCGCCGCCCAGGCGCATGCGCCGTTTGTCAGTGCCGCCAGCTCTGATTTGTTCAACCTGGAAAGCTTCACTTCCCTTGACGCACCTCGAGACCTGGCCAAGATATTTGACAGTACGGAATATGCCAAGTGGAAGGGCTTCCGCCAGAGTGAAGATTCGCGTTATGTGGCCTTGACTCTTCCCCGTACCCTCGGAAGGCTGCCTTATGGGGCCGACACCAAGCCAATCGAAGAGTTCCGCTATGAGGAGCATGTCGACGGCACGGATCACTCCAAGTACCTTTGGATGAACGCTGCATACGCGCTCGGCTCAAAGATGACCCAGTCTTACGCCCAGTACGGCATGTGTGTGGCGATGCGTGGTGTTGAAGGAGGCGGCCTGGTTGAAGGTTTACCAACCCACAACTTCGCCACCGACGAGGGTGATATTGCGCTCAAATGTCCAACCGAAGTGCCCATCACTGACCGTCGCGAAAAGGAATTGGCGGACCTCGGATTCGTTCCTTTGGTTCATTGCAAGGGAACTGACTATGCCGCATTCTTCAGCGTGCAGAGTTGCCAGAAGCCGAAAGTCTACGACACCGATTCTGCGAATGCCAACGCCCGCCTATCCACCCAACTCCCCTACATCATGGCTGTTTCCCGGTTCGCCCATTACTTGAAGGCCATGATGAGGGACAAGATTGGCAGCTTCATGTCTCGCGAGGAAGCCGACCGGTTCCTCAATCGGTGGATTACTAAGTACGTTACCCCTGACGATTCCGCCTCGCCGGCGACTAAGGCGGAACGCCCGCTTCGCGAAGCGCGCATTGACGTTACCGAAGTCCCTGGAAAGCCTGGCGTTTACCGCGCCGTCGCTTTCCTTCGTCCCCACTTCCAACTCGACGAGCTCACGGTTTCACTTCGACTCGTTGCCGACTTGCCCGCACCGGCAAAGTAACCGCGGTTCCACCTCTTCAAAGCGAGCGGCAGTTTTCTGCCGCCCATGATCGTACGCACCTGAATCGACCTTCGAAGGAGATTGCACATGGCAGTCAACGCATATCTGATCATTGACGGACGCCCGGGACCAAGCACCAGCAAGGCGGACGCCATCGATATCCTCTCATTTAGTTTTGGGGCGAGCCAGACCGCTGTGATCGGTGTGGGCTCTTCCGGTAGCGAAGCGCGCGCAGGCCGCGCCAACCTTGGTGACGTCTCCATCATGAAAGTGGTGGACAAAGTCTCCCCCCTACTCTTCGACGATTGCGTAACTGGCAATTATCTGAAGAAGGTTGACATCATCTACGACAAGCCCATGGGCGATGACCAGCAGGACTATTACAAGATCCACCTGGAAGATGCCCTGATCACATCCATCCAGCACTCGGGCTCAAGCGAAAATCCGGTCGAGTCTGTTAGCTTTGCCTACAGCAAGATCAAGGTCAGCTACAATCCGGAAGAAATGGGCGCACTCAAGGGCTTCATCGACAAGGGCTTCGATGTTCTCAAGTTGAAGCCGTGGTAATCGGAAAGCAAGTAGGCAAATGGCGCCAATAAACCCGAAGGAACTGTTCAAAGCGGGGAAGATCCGTGAAGCTATCGAGGGGTTGACCGCGTATTTGCGCGATCACCCCTCGGACACGGCACAACGCACTTTCCTGTTCGAACTTTTATGTTTCGCCGGCGAGTTCACGCGCGCCGAGAAGCAACTGGCTGTGCTTTCCAGCGGAAGCCCGGAGAATGAAACAGGCGCGATCGTCTATTACGCAGCGCTTCACGCTGAGCGAACCCGTCATGAGCTCTTTGAGAAACAGGATTTTCCAATAGATTCTCCCGCGTCTCCGCCGGGCGAACTGAACGGGAAGCCTTTCACCGAGATCCGCGATGCGGACTCGGACATTGGCGCGCGCTTGGAAGTCTTCGCTGCGGGAGCGTACGTGTGGCTCCCATTTGAGCATCTTGCGTCACTTGAAATGGGGCCTCCTCAGCGCCTTCGAGACACTCTTTGGTCGCCGGCACTCGTCCAGGCTGCTCCGTCGTTTAAGGGAATGGATCTCGGTGAAGTTCTCATCCCGGCGGTCTACCCGTTTTCCTGGAAGCAGCCAGATGCTCAAGTTTGGCTGGGCCGCGTGACCGAGTGGTTTGGCAACGCAGAGGGCGAGGAGTCCCCACTCGGACAGAAGATGTTTCTAGTCGACGGCGAAGAGTTTCCGTTCCTCGAGGTCCGTTCGCTCAAATTTTCACACTCGGCCAACGAGCCCACACAGCAATGAAAATGAACTGCACGTCAGGGACCGGTCGACATGCCGATTCGCGAAGATATTCTTGCTCCCAGTGCCGGTGAAAATCCCAGCGGCGTCGATCTCCGTTACGACACCAAACTGCTCATCTACGACAAGATCAAAGAGGCTAGGCGCCAGGACGACGAACTGGCCCAGGGTGCGTGGCAAACTGAGCGCAAGACCGCGAACTGGCCAGTTGCCCTGAAACTGGCGCAGGACACAATTGCTACCACTTCCAAGGATCTGCAGCTCGCGGCTTACTTAACTGAGGCATTGCTTCAGATGGAGCGCTTCGCAGGCTTGCGCCAGGGACTCGATATCACCTTTCGACTTCTCGTCGATTTTTGGGACACAATCTACCCGCAAATTGAAGACGGGGATCGCGAACTCCGTGCGCGTCCACTCGGATGGATCGGCTCCATGCTCGACATGCCGATCCGATCCGCGCCAATAGCCTCAGCCGGTTATTCCCTGATCACGTATTCCGATTCCCGCAAAGTTGGGTACGAGGATCAGGTAAAAACCGATAAGGATCGGAAAGCCCGCAACGTCATGATGGAAGGGGGCAAGATTGCCCCCGAGGTCTTTGACAAAGCATTCGCTGAAACACCCAAGGTTTTTTATCTCCAGGCCGAGAAGGACATAGATGTGTCCCTAGAGATCGTCGCCAGAATGGACGCGTATTGCGACGAGAAGTTCGAAGACGATTCGCCCGGTTTTGGAAAGCTAAAGAACGCACTCACAGAAGTTCGCCAGGTCGTCCATCAACTGCTGGAGAAAAAGCGCGAGAAGGAACCGGATCCGGTGGAAGAAGTGCCGGTTGAAGAGACTGCGCTAGCCGAAGGCGCCAGCTCCGGAGAGGGCGGCGCGCCCGGATCGATCGCCGGAGTTGGGATCTCCTTTTCAGCCGAACCCGCCGATCGCCGCCAGGCAGTAATGGCAATTGTGGGAGCCGCGGCCTTCCTGCGCAAGCGTGAGCCCTTCAGTCCCGCGCCTTACCTTCTTTTGCGTGGACTTCGATGGGGAGAATTACGCACCGCGACGCGCCTCGGCGACAGCACTTTGCTGGAGGCGCCACCCACCGAACTCCGCCAGCAGATCAAGCGCTTGGCGTTAGCAAAAAAGTGGGCTGAGCTGCTGGAAGCCGGCGAGCAGGCACTCGCGCTTCCTGGCAGCCGCGCATGGCTCGATTTGCAGCGACTCTCAGTGACAGCGTGCGCCGCGCTGGGTTCTGACTACGAGCCAATCGCCGCAGCCCTCCGGTCGGAGTTGCGCGCACTGCTGAACGATGTGCCTGAGTTGCTCGATGCCATGTTGCTTGACGATACCCCTGCCGCGAATCCCGACACCAAGGCATGGTTGCAATCGCTTGGCAATCCGACCCAACGGGCCCAGTCCGAAGAGGAAGTTGAGGCTGCTGAGGAGGCGACCAGTCATCGCAATGGAACTCCCACATGGCTCGTACCCGCCCTCGATGCCAACGTACGCGCCAAGGATGCGTTGGCGGCGGGACATGAACTTGAAGCGTTTGGCATCCTGCGCAGCGAACTCGCCAAACAACGCTCTGGCCGCCGACGCTTCCGGCGCACCATGCAGATGATCGAGCTTGCCATCGCCGCTGGCAAGGATGAGATAGCCCAGCCACTCCTTGAAGACATTGCAGCCGCGATTGAGACTCATAAGCTCGATGCGTGGGAAGATCCGGAACTGATGGCTAGCGACCTGACAAAGCTGATGCGCTACAGCAAGAAAATCCAAGGTAGTAGCACAGAAAAGCAAAAACTGTTTGAACGCATCTGCCGCCTCGATCCGGTCAAGGCGCTGAACGTGGGGTAATGAAATGGCACGCGGCGCAGGCGAAACTACGATCACCATCTCGGTCCTGGATCGACTCATTGATGCTGAGCCGGAGAACCGGATGGAGAATCCTCTCAGCAGGGCGCAATCCGTGCGTCTGCTGAAGAATTCTGTGCGTCGCGATCTAGAATGGCTGCTCAACACGAGGCGCATCGCCGACGTCCCCGACGAAGGCTTGAAGGAAGTGAACCGTTCAACCTTCGTTTACGGGCTGCCAGACCTTTCCTCCGTGAGCGTTGGCAACTCTGGAGACAGGAACCGGCTTGTTCGAAACATTCTGGCAACGATTAATTTGTTTGAGCCGCGCCTTGCAAACGTGCGCCTCGTTCTCGTGGAGACTCCAGACTCCGGCAAAAAGGATGTCCGCTTGCGGATCGAGGCTATGCTCCGCATGGACCCGGTACCCGAGCCAATCTCCTTCGACACCTTGATTGAGCTCAAAAGCGGCAGTTGTCACCTTTCCGGGGGCGACGATGCGCGATGAACTGCTTCTTTACTACGAGCGCGAACTGGATTACCTGCGCAAATCGGCCGCGAATTTCGCTGAGAAATACCCAAAGGTGGCTTCCCGCCTTGTTCTTGAACCCACCAAGTGCGAAGACCCTCACGTTGAGCGACTGCTTGAAGCCTTCGCGTTCCTGGCCGCCCGCATCCACCTCAAACTCGATGACGACTTCCCGGAAATCTCTGAAGGTCTGCTCAGTATTGTCTATCCGCAACTGGTGCGGCCACTTCCCTCCATGTCCGTCGTGGAGTTTCAGCTCGATGCAGAAAAAGGCAAGCTGAGCAGCGGTCTAAAGATTGATCGAGGATCGTCTCTCTTCTCAAAGCCGATCAGTGGAATTCCATGCACCTTCCGCACCAGTTACGACACAACGCTTTGGCCGCTCACGGTGAGTGCCGCTGAGCTTCGCCCTCCGAGCCAGCTCAAGCCGGCCGTAAAAACTAGCGACTCCTCCTGGGCAATCCGACTCGAACTTAAATGTGCGAAGGACGTCTCCTTCTCAGCCTTGAAGCCGGACAAGCTGCGGTTTTACCTCGACGGCGAGAGCGGATTGGTCAACATCGTTTATGAGCTGTTGTTTAGTCGACTAAACCGCATTCAAGTGCGAGACCTGACGCCCAATTCTCGCCTCGCCCCCGTTTTCCTGCCTGCATCCGCGCTCCAGCCCGTAGGGTTCGGTCCAGATGAAGGAATGGTGGCGTATCCCTCTTCCACTTTCGCAGGCCACAGAATCCTTCTTGAGTACTTCGCATTCCCTGAGAAGTTCCTGTTCATCGATCTCACCGGCCTCGAAGCCGTGTGCAGTGCCGGCTTCAAGGATGGAATCGAAGTCATATTCCTCATCTCCGAGATTGAAGGAAGCGGCCGCGTTCAGCGGCTGGAACTAGAGCTTTCCAAGAAGACCTTCCGGCTTGGTTGCACTCCGGTGGTTAATCTCTTCACTCAAACCGCCGAGCCTATCCAGCTAAATCAGCGCCGTTCAGAGTACCAGGTTGTCCCCGATGTGCGCCGACCCTACTCCGTCGAAATCTATTCGGTCGACGAAGTGACCGCCATCAATACGGCCACTCAGAAGATCTCTACCTTCGAGCCCTTCTACTCTCTTCGCCACTCTGTGCGGAGAGACGATCGCTCCTGCTTCTGGTTGGCACGCCGCCGTCCCTCGGCTCGCCCCAACGACGATGGGACCGACGTCTCGCTCTCTCTGCTCGACCTGACCATGTCAAACGTTGACCCGGACGCAACGGTTCTCTCAGTGCGCACAACCTGCACCAACCGCGATCTTCCGTCCCGTCTTCCGTTTGGAAACCAGGATAGCGATTTTGAGATGGAAGGCGCTGCAGCGATGAAGCGCATCGTTGCGCTGCGCAAACCAACTGCGCCCGTAAGACCGCCGCTTGGTAAGGGAGTGCTCTGGCGCCTGGTCTCACACTTGTCTTTGAACTATCTTTCCCTCGTCGAAGGAGGCAAGGACGCATTGCAGGAGATTCTGCGGCTCTATGATGTTGGCCGCACCGCCTACTCGCAGAACGTCATACAGAGTATTATTGACGTCCGCTCAAGTAAGCACTTTGCCCGGCTGGTATCGGAACAAGGAGTATGCTTCGCGCGCGGCCTACGCATCGACTTGGAGATTGACGAAGACCAGTTTGCCGGTGGGGGCGCATTTCTGTTCGCCACTGTGCTTGAACGCTTTTTTGGCCTTGCCGCTTCGCTCAACAGCTTCACCCAACTAAGCGTAACGACGCCGCAAAGAAAGGAGGAACTCTACAAATGGGAACCGAGATCGGGACGTCGAATGCTGGTTTAAATGATTCAGCTGTCGGGGTGGAATTGCAGGATGATCCCTGCTCCTTTGAGTTCTTCCAGGCGGTGGCCTTGCTTGAGCGGCTGCGCCATGATGCACGCGGCGTTGGTGGCTTCTCAAGCCCATCTGACGAGGCCGTGCGATTTCGCGCCAATCCGCATCTCGGTTTTCCAGCCAGCGAGATCCAGGAACTGAAGTTCCCCGAAACTGGTCCGGCAGAGATGATGGTCAATTTCATGGGCATCACGGGACCCATGGGCCTTCTTCCACACCCTTACAGCGAACTGATCCTTGAACGTCAGCGGGCGAAGGACAGAGGCCTTGCGGCATTTCTCGATATCTTCAACCATCGCGCTATCTCGCTTTTTTACCGCGCGTGGCAGCGGTCCCGATTCCCCGTCAACTACGGCAATGATTCGCGCGACTTCTTTACGCAGTATTTGCGCGACCTGCTCGGCCTGGGCACTCCGAAGCTTCGCGATCGTCAATCGATTGAAGACGAAGCGCTCATGCATTACCTCTCTCTCATCGCCTCTCAGTCGCGATCGGCCGCGGCTCTCGAGCAGCTGTTGGCTGACTACTTCGAAGTGCCCATCGAAGTGCAGCAGTTCACCGGAGCGTGGTACCCCATTGATGCCTCCACACAATGCGAAATGGACGATAAGGACTCGTTTTCCAGCCAGGTCGGTTCGGGAGCTGTCGTCGGCGACACCATGTGGGATCGTCAGGGCAGCGTCCGCATCCGCGTTGGCCCGGTCAGTCTGGAACGCTACAATGACTTTCTCCCCGCGGGCAGCGCCCACAAGGCGCTGCGCGCCATCACACGTTTCTTCAGCAACGACTGTCTCGATTTTGAAGTGCAGTTGGTTCTTGATCGCAACAAAGTCCCCCCGGTCGAACTCGATCTGAACGCCAAATCACCAGCGCGTCTCGGCTGGGTCTCGTGGGCTAGCACTGTTCCCCTGAGCCACGACCCCGACGACGCGATTCTGGCATTGTGAGGAATTGAAAATGGGATTGAATCTGAAAGCACTTATCGCCAAGCTGAATGACCCCACCCGTGCCGCTCTGGAAGGCGCGGCTGGACTTTGCCTTTCCCGAACCCACTACGACATCGAGGTCGAACACTTCCTTACCAAGCTGCTCGATTCTGCGTCGGGTGACTTTGCGGCCATCATCAAGCACTTCGAAGTCGACAAATCACGACTCACCGGCGAGCTGGCTCGCAGCATGGACAAGCTCAAGTCAGGCAACGCGCGCACTCCTGCCATCAGCCCAACCGTGTTGAAAATGCTGACAACGGCGTGGACTGTCGGCTCAATCGACTTCAACGCCGGCCAGGTTCGCACCGGGTTCGTCATATTGGCATTGGCTTCCGACGAAGAGCTTTCTCGGCTCCTTCGCGACGTGAGCAAGGAGTTCCAGAAGATCAACGCGGATGCACTGCGCAAAGATCTGATGGGAATTGTTGCGCTGTCAAGTGAAACTACAACCACTGGTGTGACAGCGGGAGCGCCAGGCGAAGCCGCAAAGCCCGTCGGCGGGAAGACACCAAATCTCGATCAGTACACGGTTGACCTGACCGGCAATGCCAAGAAAGGCAAGATCGATCCGGTCCTCGGGCGCGACCATGAGATCCGCCAGATCATTGACATTCTCACGCGCCGCAGACAGAACAATCCCATCCTTACCGGTGAGGCCGGCGTCGGAAAAACAGCCGTAGTCGAAGGCTTTGCACTGCGCGTAGCGAATGGCGATGTTCCCCCACCTCTCAAAAATGTACACATTCGCACGCTGGACCTCGCACTGCTACAGGCCGGCGCCGGGGTTAAGGGAGAATTTGAAAACCGCCTCAAGGGCTTGATCGAAGAAGTCAAGGCTTCTGCAACACCAATCATCCTGTTCATTGACGAAGCGCACACCATGATCGGCGCAGGCGGACAGGCTGGGCAAAATGACGCCGCCAACCTCCTCAAGCCAGCATTGGCTCGCGGTGAATTGCGCACGATCGCAGCAACTACGTGGTCTGAATACAAGAAGTATTTCGAGAAAGATGCGGCACTCGCCCGCCGTTTTCAGGTCGTCAAAGTCGAGGAGCCCAGCGAGCAGCAGTGCATGATCATGATGCGCGGCCTCGTCGCGTCCCTCGAGAAGCATCACAAGGTGCGAATCCTTGATGAGGCAGTCTATTCCAGCGTGCGACTTTCGCACCGCTTTCTCGCGGGACGCCAACTGCCGGACAAGGCCGTCAGCATTCTCGACACCGCTTGCGCGCGCCTCGCTCTAGGCCAAAGCGCCACTCCGCCTGCCATCGAAGACCTCATCCGCCAAATCGACGCACTCGAAGTGCAGAAGAGGATTCTCGATCGCGAAGAGATTGTTGGCGCTGATCACCAGGAGAAGCTTGGCCAGATTGCCGATCAAAAAGTGGCCGCCGATTCCACGCTCGCCGCTCTGCAGGCGCGCTGGGATAAGGAGCGCGATCTAGTCGGAAGAATTCGTGACCTGCGCGACAAACTCGAGGTCGCGCACAGCGGCAAGGCACCTGATGTCCCTGCATTGCAGGATGCCGCGGCTGCCGCAACTCCCGCTCCCATCACGCCGCCTGAAGTGTTGAAGTCGGACTTGCAGACGCTTGAAACTGAGCTCTCTGCGTTGCAAGGCGAGACCGGCCTGATCCGCGTTTGCGTCGATGCGCAGATCGTGGGCGAAGTGCTCTCCGCTTGGACCGGGATCCCAGCCGGCAAGATGCTGAAAGACGAGATCACCACGGTCCTCGCACTGCAAGAGCATCTGGGCAAGCGCGTTATCGGCCAGAACCACGCGATGGAGATTATCAGCCAGCGCGTGCAGACGTCCCGCGCTTCCCTCGATGATCCAAACAAGCCAGTCGGCGTGTTCATGCTTGTCGGTCCCAGCGGCGTCGGCAAGACCGAAACGGCCCTCGCGCTCTCTGACCTTCTCTACGGAGGCGAACACAACCTCATCACGATTAACATGTCGGAATTCCAGGAATCGCACACAGTCTCCACGCTGAAGGGTTCGCCGCCCGGATACGTGGGCTATGGCGAGGGCGGAGTCCTCACCGAGGCTGTGCGCCGTCGACCCTACTCGGTTGTGCTTCTCGATGAAGTAGAAAAGGCGCACCCTGACGTTCTTGAATTGTTCTTCCAGGTATTCGACAAGGGTCAGATGGAAGACGGCGAGGGCCGAGAAATCAACTTCAAAAACAACATCATCATCCTGACGACCAATGCCTGCACAGATCAGATGATGAAACTGCTCGCCGATCCGGAAACTGCGCCGGGGCCGAAGGCGCTCATCGAGGCAATCAAGCCTGAAATGAACAAGATTTTCAAGCCGGCGTTTCTTGGCCGCATGGTGCTGATCCCCTACTACCCGGTGCGCGACGAGGCCCTCAAGCAGATCATTCGACTCAAGCTGCGCAAAATTCAACGGCGGCTGCTTGAGAATCACAAGATCAAAATGACGTATGACGACGCGTTTCTTGAAGCCGTCGCCAGTCGCTGCACCGAAGTGGAGAGCGGCGCCAGAAACGTTGACAACATTCTCACCAATTCCCTGCTCCCCGATATCTCCCGCAAGATTCTCAGCAGCATGGCGGAGGGCGAGAAGTTGGGCGCGATTCATGTGAGCGTAAGCGAAGACGGTGAGTTCAGTTACGGCGACCCAGCGGCTGCGAGTACGAGCAAGCTAGTGGAGGCGGTTTAGCACGGTTCGTTGAACGGGTAAGCGAAGGGATGCATCGCATCCTCGTCGGCCAGAACGCATTCGAGCGCTGGGATAGTGAAGCAGTTCGAACTCCATCTGACCAGCGGGTTCTGATGTTTCAGAACCTCAAGAAGGCGATGGAATTTCAGGGATTGAGACTGGACGTCGTGAAGGGCGTCGGTCGGCGCAAGAATGAGCTTCTCTCAGCGCGACCAATGCCCAGCGCGAAATCGCCATTTCGTTCGGCAATTTGCGCCTGCCGCTTTTTGGGGTCGCAGTGCCAAGAAGAATGGGAACGACACGGGCAGGGGAGATGTGAATTATGTCACTCTATACGCAAGCGGGACGACTGATTTCGCTAACCACGCCGCTGGGTGAGGACAAGTTGCTGCTAACCGGCTTCACCGGCCACGAAGCCATCTCGCGCATGTTCCAGTTTCATCTGGCCACCCTGTCAGAAGACACGGCCATCGACTTCACCACGATCATCGGCCAGAGCGTGACCATCAATGTCAAGCAGTCCGACGATTCGCAGCGGCACTTCAGCGGCATCGTCAGCCACTTCGCCTGCACCGGCAAGGACGGCGATATGACGCTGTACGAGCTGCAGATGGTTCCCAAGTTGTGGACGCTCACGCGCTATGCCGACTGCAGGATCTTTCACAACAAGGATGTGACCGACATCGTGAAGGCGGTGCTGGACGAACGCGGGATCAGCTACCAGGCATCGCTGACTGGCGCGTACAAGAAGCTGGAATACTGCGTGCAGTACCGAGAGACGGATTTCAATTTTATTTCCCGGTTAATGGAGCAGTACGGCATCTTCTATTTCTTCAAGCACGATGACGGCGATCACACGATGATGCTGGGCGACTCGAACAGCGTGTATCAGCCCTGTCCCGGCCAAAGCACCGCAGCCTTCAATCTCGCGATGGGCGGCCTTGATGCGGGGGACATTGTGAACAACTGGGCAATCGGTCAGGAGTTGCGCAGCGGCAAGCACTCACTCACAGACTTCAACTTCACGACATCGACCAGCGACCTTCTTGCATCCGAAACCACTATCTACTCCGTGGGTGGGAACGACTCCATGGAGATCTTCGATTATCCCGGCATTCACCTCACGCAATCCGATGGAACCGCCGTCGCCAAGCTTCGCATGCAGGAGGACGAAACGGCACACAAGATTGCGCACGGCGCAAGCGTGTGCCGCGCCTTCACTACGGGATACAAGTTCGATTTCGAGGAACATCCCCTGAGCGCCATGAATGCCGCCTATCTCCTCATCGAGATTCAGCACGTTGCATCGGTAGCCGGAACCTATCGCGTCGAAGGTAATACGAGCGAAGACACCTATTCCAACCAATTCGCCTGCATCCCAGCCGAAGTTGCCTTTTGCCCCGCGCGAACTACTCCGAAACCATTCGTGCAGGGCCCGCAGACCGCAGTCGTGGTCGGTAAGAATTCAGATCAAGACTCGGCCGACGCTAAAAGCGCGGGCGGTGATGGCGAAGAAATCTGGGTGGACAAATGGGGACGGGTGCTTGTGCTGTTCCCGTGGGACCGCAAAAAAGCCACGTCGTGCTGGATGCGCGTCTCGCAAGATTGGGCTGGGCAGGGCTGGGGAATGATCAATATTCCCCGCGTCGGACAGGAAGTCCTGGTCAGCTTCCTTGAAGGAGATCCCGACCGTCCCATCATCA
>JANXQR010000185.1 GCA_025353435.1 Acidobacteriota bacterium
TCTGTTACGCATTAACCGTCCCAGCGCTGCTGTGGGACGTGTACTAACGGAGGCCATTCGTCCTGAACAGGCAGACACAACATTGATAATTACGAAGCTCCGCTCGAAAACGCAAAAGTGATGCGGGGCTACCTGAACGAAATCAGATTTCCCCGGGTGATGTTGAATGTGGAGCACGCAAACTCGGCGAGACACTGCACACATAATTCTGTTAACCAACTTGCCTGTGACCCTGCTGTCCCCCGCTGCCATGTTCTTGCGAAATGTGATCATCGTTGACATCTCCACAAGCACTTCTCAAATGGCGCGCTGCGCTTCGCGCCAGCTAGCTTGGTGCAGCCAATTGATGACTCGATCACAAAGGACTAGTGGATGTCGCGGAGTAAACATTACCAAGTTGATTCACGTCAAAAGTGAAGTGATCAGCGACTTCATTGTGCTTTCGGAAGTACAGAAGAGCGAACTCAGCCGTATCTCTCAGTCCCGGTCCTTGCCTGCGGGCTATGTCTTCCGCGCCAGGCTGATCCTGATGCTGGCCGAGGGCGCGTCGTACAGTTCCATCAAGCTGCGGCTGGGAACGACACCTCCGACCATCAGCCGCTGGAAGCAACGTTTCCTGGCCGCCGGAGTGGAGGGATTGGACACCTCTCATCCCGGACAGAAGCCGTCGGTACTCACTGCCCGGCTGCGGGCGCGAATTCTGGCGGCGACGCGCAAGCCGCCCAAGGATGGCTCGACCCACTGGAGTTGCCGCAAGCTGGCCGCTGCCCTGGGCGTCAGCAAGGATGCCGTGCATCGCGTTTGGCAAGAGGCTGGACTCAAGCCGCACAGGCTGGAGCGGTACATGGCCAGCAACGATCCTGATTTTGAGACCAAGGCTGCCGACATCATCGGCCTGTATCTGAATCCGCCCGAGCACGCTGCGGTGTTCTGTATCGATGAAAAGACCGCCATTCAGGCTCCGGATCGGCTCGATCCGGTTCTGCCGCTCTCACCGGGACGAATTGAGCGGCACGGTTTCGAGTACTATCGGTACGGAACGCTGTCGCTCTACGCTGCTCTGGCAACCGCTACCGGTCGCGTGCATGGCAAGGCCACAGCTCGCCATACCAGCCAGGATTTCGCGGCATTCCTCGAAGAAGTCGTCGCTCACTGCCCCGCCAGGCAGCAGATTCACGTCATTCTCCATAATCTCTCCGCGCACAAAACTCGTCTCGTCGACGACTTCCTTCACAACAACCCTCGCGTTCAGTTTCACTTCACGCCGACGTACTCTTCCTGGCCCAATAAGGTCGAGCTTGGGTTCGGTAAGATCGAGCGCGACCTCATTGCCCGCGGCGTCTTTACCTCCGTCCCTGACGTGGCCCGCAAGATCAAACGCTACGTCAAGGCTTACTCCGCAAACGCCAGGCCCATCCAGTGGAAGTACTCAGACCCTAAGCGTCGTATCCGTAGTAACGAACTCACTGCGACAGTCCACTAGGTGCAGAGCGCGACTGACAGTATTAGTCATTTTTGCAGCTGGCTGCTGCTGACATTCGCTCTGCATTGTATACGTTCGTTCTCTTTTGGATACTGCAGTAATGGAATTGTGGCGACTAGCGAATCACAGTCAGGTAAGCATCAGATTCAGACACGTTTCGATCTGGAATTGACCCTCCACCTGAACTGGCGACCAAGCAGTCCGATTGGTATAGCTGTGAAGATGACCGTAGAGTTTGTGGGTGTTGAAGACGATGGAGAATCGATAACGACATGTCAATGCCGGCGCAAATCGTTCGCCCTCATCGATCCACGGGCCTGCTTGTCGAGTTTGTCCTAGACGCTAGCCTCTACTTCCGCTTCATGAATTTCGCGTGACTGCTCACTGGTTGGGGGCACGTCCGGTGGACTCGCGAATGATCAATTCTGCTTCCACTTTGATCTTCACCACCGATTTCTCACCTAGCATCAACTTGGTCAGATGCTCCATGGCCAATTGTCCCATGCGCCGCATTGGTTGCCTCACCGTGGTCAAGGGAGGATCCGTATAGGAAGCAATGAACAGGTCATCAAAACCCGCAACAGAGATCACATCCGGTACGCGGAGCCCGTGAAGACGAATGGATCGCAAGGCGCCGATTGCCGACATATCGTTGTAACAGCACACAGCCGTCGGAGGGTCCGGCAATGAGAGCAGTGAGTCCATCACAAGCATCGCCGCCTCAGGTTTCCCATCGCCATATTCCACCAATTCGGGGACCAACCGAATCCCTGCAGTGTCGAGAGCCGTGCGATAACCAGCAAACCGCTCAGTGTCCGACTGATAGCCGAACTTGTCGCCTAGGTACGCAATCCGCTTGTGTCCCAGCCCCGTCAGATGGGTAGCAACTGCACGCATTCCTTCACGGTTACGAATCATGACCGAATGCACAAAGGCACCGGGATGCTGGTTATTGACAAGGACAATCGGAACCATCATCTTCGACAAGAGAGGAAGATACAGCGCGCCGACCCGGGAAGAAGTAATGATAATTCCATCGACCCGCCTCTCCGCGAATGACTGAACGATCCTTCGCTCGCGTTCTGGATCAGCATTGGAATCCGCAAGAAATACAGAATATCCCTGCTCGCTC
>JANXQR010000201.1 GCA_025353435.1 Acidobacteriota bacterium
AACGGCAGCTTGTCGATGATTACGCAGCTCAGCGCTTCGCCCTGCACGTCGATTCCCTGCCAGAAGCTCGATGTACCGAAGAGCACGGCATTCGGCGTTGATCGGAACTCCTCCAGCAGAGCGTTGCGGGGCGCAGTGCCGTGCAGCAGGATGGGGTAGTCGAGCACAGGCAGCAGCCGTTCGTAGAGGTCGCGCATCTGGCTGTAGCTTGTGAAAAGGCAGAAGGCGCGGCCCTTCGTAATGTCGAGCACACGCCGAATGCACTCTGCGGCCGCCTCGGGAAAGTCGGGCTCACGCGGATCAGGCATATTTGGCGGCAGGTAGAGCAACGCCTGCTCGCCGTAGCGAAAATGTGACGGCACCACCAGTTCCCGCGCCTGAGTCATGCCGAGGCGCCTGCGCATGTGTTCGAAACCGCCTTGCACAGTGAGTGTGGCCGAGGTGAGCACCACCGTCGGAATGTTTTCGAACACCAGCTCGGACAGGAGTTCCGAGACATCGATCGGTGTGGCCTGGAGAAACGTGTTTCGACTCTGCGATCCTGCCCGGAAGGCCTGCGCTTTGCGGTCCGAGTTCCCATACACGCGCCGCTCCAGCCAATACACGATATTGCTGGCGTTGGACTCCAGCAGGAACTCGAGTTCCGTCCGCAGGCGCGCGACACGCTTGCGCAGCCCGGGAGCCTCGTCCACCTCTTTGAGTCCGCCAATTTCGTCTTCCATGCGCCGCAGCGTGGCACGGACGCTTGTGTATAGGTCGCCGGCGGTCTCCAGAAACTCCTCGCGAGCACTAAACGGCTGCCGGCCGTCGCCGCTCATGGGCAGGCCGGCAAAAAACATCCGCGCTCGGTCACGGAGCTGCTGCGTGAGAGCCGGCAGCCGGTCCGCTCCTTCTTTCCCGCGAAGCATGGTTTCGGTGTCACGGGCCAATTCTTCAAACCGAACATTGCTGACTGAAAGCCCGAAGTAGCTTGACGCCACCTCCTCCAACTCGTGAGCCTCGTCGAATACCACCGCGGCGGCTTCCGGAAGAATGCCCGCATCCGGTGCGCCCGCTGCCTCCCGTTTTAGAGCAAGGTCGGCAAAAAACAGGTGGTGGTTGACGATGATGATGTCCGACTCAAGCGCCGCCCGCCGCATCTCGGTGATGAAGCAGCGCTGGTAGCTGGGGCATGTCTGGCCCAGGCAGGCATCGCTGCGCGCGTCAAGCTTCGCCCATAGCGCGCTCGATTCCGGCATTCCCGCAATTTCCGATTTGTCGCCGGTCAGGGTGGTTTGCTCCCATTCGGAAATCTGGCGGTATTGGTCGATCTCCTCCAAACCCGACAAAATAGGCTGGTTACGCAGCGTAACCAGCTTGTGGCGGCAGAGATAATTCGCCCGCCCCTTCATCATGGTCACGTTGAGTTTGCCCAAAAGGGATTCGAGGAATGGAATATCCCGAAAGTAGAGTTGATCCTGTAAAGCCTTGGTTCCAGTAGAGATAATGACGCGCTGCCCGGTGCGCAAAGCCGGCAATAGGTAAGCGAGGGTTTTACCGGTGCCCGTACCGGCTTCCACGATTAAATGGCGGTGTTCGGCCATGGCCAGCTCCACGGCTTTGGCCATCTCCATCTGCCCCGGACGGTGCTCGTAGGGCAGCGGCGACTGCGCCAGGATGCCCCCCGGAGCGAAAAACTCGTGCAGCGTGGGGAGAGTGCGAGTTGACGCGTCAATTGGGGGCATGGGCCGGTGGCTTCCTCCATCATAGTGATTCGAGAGGAGCCGGGCCCCAAAGGAGGAACGCAGCCCGCCGGTCAGCGAGGAGGCCGGCCCTGCCGGCTATGCCTTTGCGCGCCTCATGGCGTTGCGCTGGACATAAACCAGGTCGGAGTCCCCCAGCGGGATGTAGGTGCAGGCCAAGGAGTTGTGCCAGGAAACTCCGGGGTTGGCCGCATCTGCTGTCGCCACGCTTACAGTCATATCCTCGCCCAGGGCGGCGGATGAGTTGAGTGCAAACGCGGTGAGGCTTTGGGTTTCCGCGCTTGATCTGGTGACCGTAACGGGAAAGCTTAACCCGGCAAGCCTGGTCGTGGAGAAGACTGCATCGAGCCCGGTTCCCAGGCCCACGGAAACAACATCCAACCCGGCTCGCGTGCCGGCGGCAATCAAGCCCTTTTGGACCGATTTCCCGTCGATTACGGCTTTGGCGAATTCCGAGGTACCGTCAATACCGGCTCCCATGACCACCAGAGCGCCCGCGCGCAAGGCAGCATTGGCGCTTCTGGTTGCCAGCGCCTCCTTGATTGCCGGGCCGGTGCCAAGGCTTATTACTCCCACAACGAGATCTGTGCCGGCTTCGAGCGAGGCCGCTCCGGTAGCCTCGGCAGTGGAGGCGCCTGCGAGTTTCTTGTCCTCGAAGGCAAAACTTCCCTTCAGCGCAGACGCCCCTCCCAAGGCGATGGCTGCCGTTCCCCCGCTCAAGAGGGTGACGCCGACCATCAACGTGTCGGCGGAAAAATCTCTGACAAACGTAGCCACGCGCTTCCAGGTCTCGATGTTTCCCTGAACCTTATCGATCGCGTCGCGTGTTTGCAGGCTAGCGCTCTCCTGCATCTCGCGCAGGGTCTCGTTGTTGTTGATGTTGTCACTTCGAAGGCCGAGCAGCATCTCAAAGGCCTTTTGCCCAGATTCCTTGAGGCGAGAGTTGAAAGCTTCCAGAAGCGGCCTGGCGTGCTGGCTAACCTCGTCTAAAAGCCCGGAATAGGCAGTTTGGACGGTAACCATGGTCAGGGGAAATGTACCCAGAGGTCCGAGGTCTTGCTTGTCGTAGTTCAACTTAGAGCGACGCAGCATGCAGGCCGACCTAACATAGGATCGGACAATCTGTTTAACACCGTCTACATCGACAAGCCAGGACTGACCAGCCCGGTCCGTGTGAAGTGCGAAACCCATGTCGCCTTCTCCTTGAGGATCTACCTCGTTAGGTTTTTCGGCTGTTGTTGCGAGGAAAGGGGAGGCAGTCAGCATATTTGCGGTGCAAAGCAGTGTCAAGAAAAATTCGGCTCGAATGTGCCGCCTCCTGACCTTAGCGCCAACACAGCGGATAATGAAGGAGGATGTTGCCCAAAGCAGCGGTGCGACGCAGGAGAAAGTTTTGCCAAACTATCGCAGATCGGTTATCCCGGCGCCGTCCGGCACAGACGTATTGCCGCTGGTGGCCATTGTGGGACGACCCAACGTGGGCAAATCCACGCTGTTCAACCGGCTCACCAGGACGCGCCGCTCCATTGTGGGCGATGAGCCGGGCATTACGCGCGACCGAATCTATGGCGCTTATGAGTGGGCTGGGAGACAGTTCCGGGTTGTGGACACGGGCGGCATTGTGCCTGACGACCCCGAGTTGATTCCGACCGAAATCTACAATCAGGCCAAGGTGGCTCTCGAAGAGGCCGACGCGCTGGTGCTGGTGGTTGACGCGCGAACGGAGTTGGCCAGCCCCGACTACGACCTGGTGCGGCTATTGGGACGATCGAACAAGCCGGTATTCCTCGCCGTCAACAAGGTGGAAGGCGATGCGATGGGGGCGGCGGCGGAGAACTTCCGCCAACTGGGCATCCGCGAGGTCTATCCCGTGAGTTCGGAGCACGGCCTGGGAATCGGCGATCTGCTCGATGCCATCTCCGAGGCGATTCCCGAACCCGAAAAGGCGGCTGCAGCCGAGACCGAGACGCAGACGATTCCCGAGTCCGAGGAAGAGCTGGCGGAAGAAGACGAGATTTTTGAGGGTGGTCCGCTAGAGCCTGGCGCCGACGATGAGCCTCATCACGATTTGCACCGAACCCACGGCGAGTTCAAGCAGCACGAGACGTCAATCGCTATCATCGGACGGCCCAACGTGGGCAAGTCAACTCTGCTGAATGCGCTCACGGGCACATCGCGAGCCATCGTGTCGCCGATTGCCGGCACCACACGCGACGCGGTAGACGAGGTAGTACAGTTCGAAGGCCACCAGTTGCGCTTCGTGGATACAGCCGGCATCCGCCGCAAGGGCAAGACGCACCTGATGGCTGAAAAGATGAGCGTGATCATGGCGCGGCGGCATCTGGAAGCTGCCGACATTGCCTTGATGGTGATCGATGCGACTGAAGGCGTGACAGCGAGCGACGCCACCATTGGCGGCTATGCGCACGAAAGCGGGCGCAGCGTGATTCTCATCGTGAACAAGTGGGACGCGGTTACCACGGGCCGCACCGACGGCAAGCCGCCGGCCGATCGCGAGATCTTCGAGGCGCAGTTGCGGAAGCATCTCAAGTACCTGAGTTATGCACCAGTGATCTTTCTGTCGGCTCTGGAAGGAACGGGGATGCTGCGCGTGCAGCATGAGATTCTGGCCGTGGCTGCAGAGCGCCGCAAGCGCGTGACCACCGGACAGATGAATCGCTTCCTCGACAAGATCGACTTTCAGCGCGCACCGGTGCCGATGTCCAAGCGCATCCGCATTTTCTACATGACGCAGGCCGCGGTGGCGCCGCCCACATTTGTGCTGTTCACCGACCGCGACATCAAGCTGCACTTCGCCTTCGAGCGTTTCCTGGAAAACCAGATTCGCGATGCGTTCGGGTTCAAGGGTACGCCGGTTTGGTTCAAGGTGAAAGCGAGAAACGCGGAAAAAAGAGATTAAGGTCGGCGCGAGTCGACGGCCCACCATCGTAATAATTCACCTGAAGGAGCCGCGGTGAACACTCCACATTCATCATCGGGAGAATTGACGCCCGGACTCAATGCAGTCCTCAACGCCCTTGATCAGGCGGATGAGAAGGCGCGGAGCATGGTCGCAGAAATCTCCGACGCGCAGGCGGGTTGGCAGCCTCGCGAGGGTGCCTGGAGCATCTCTCAATGCCTGGATCATCTCGGTCGCACGAATGTTTCTTACGCTGAGGCTTTGCGCGCCGCGATATCAGCAGCAAGGCCGGCACAACATCCTTTTAGCGGTCAGATTCGGCCGGGCTGGCTCAGCCGTCTTTTCATCGGTTTGCTCGAACCGCCGCCAAAGGGAAAAGGCCGCGCTCCGAAGAAAATTCGCCCCGCCGCGCACGTGACAAAGGACGAGGCTCTAAGAAGCATCCTCCAATCGCACGATGAAGTCCGAGGGGTTATAAGGCAGGGTTCAGGTTTCGACCTGAATCGTGTTCGCTTCCACAACCCGTTCGTAAGCTCGATTCGATTCACCGTGGGTGCGGGCCTGCTGATCATTGCGGCTCACGACCGGCGGCACCTGTGGCAAGCGGAACAAGTGCGGTGTGCCATTGGCTTTCCGCAAACCTGAACAACAGCGCGGGAAGCAGCGGCGAAATCAATTTGCACCCACAGGTGGCCAAATCGACGGCGTCCAGTAACCTACAACCGCTAGGGGCATTTGGAATTGATGGCCTGAATGAATGCGAGGTGCACATGAGCGTCCATCTTCAGGGCGGGACGATTCTAGTCGACGACTCAGGTTTGGCAGGAACCGTGTACTTCAGCGACGGTACCATGTTAACGGTGAAGACAAGGTGGACTGAAGTCTTAAAAGTCACGGCATTTAAGCGAGATCTTTTCGCTTATGACCTGCTTTGCATTGTGTTTGAATCCGTTGGAATGCAACTGGAAGTTGATGAACAGATGGAGGGATGGGAAGCCATGATAGCTGCCCTCCCCATTTACTTGCCCGGTATTCGAGCGTCAGAACAGTGGTGGGACGAAGTTGCGCATCCCGGCTTCGCCACGAACGTTACTCAACTTTTCCTGCGCGATCAAACAACATGATTCAAGTTGCCGATAGGGTCACTTCGTCCGGCTGCCGGACCGACGGCGTTCTGTAGCCTTGCTCGGCAAGATGCTTCCCCATCTGGGCATACATTTCCGGATCAGCTGGCTGCCACGTGCCCAGGCTATCGACATAGCGGTTGTACATGGAAAACGCCGCGGCAATCAGCACCGTATCGTAGATCTCAAGATCAGTGGCGCCCTCGCACACGATTCAAGTTTCCGTTTCGAGCGCGGTTGCAACCGTGGAGGAATTCTTGTTCGTTCGCAGCAACAAGGCTCGGGCGAGAAGTCCGGCAAGCACAATCGCCGCTCCGCCCAGCGCGGGTCCGGGTTGGAGCATCAAGAGCATCAAAGCGAGCGCCGCGCTGGCAGCGACGAACAGGATCGGCGCCGCCGGATACCACCAGCGGCGCACCGGCGTTGCGGTGCGAAACAGCGTGCCCGCCGACAGCGCGAGGAACACGACCGCGGAGAAAATGATAAACGCCAGGATGCGGTCGAATGCGCCAACGAACAAGACCAGCAACGCCATGCCGGTTTGCAGAAAGACTGCGTTGGCGGGGGTGCCGAATCGCGGGTGCAGCCGCGCAAACACAGCGAGTGGACCGGTGTCGGCCTCGGCGCGGGCCAGTGCGTGGGTGACCCGAGGCACCGCCATGTTGAGCACCATGAGCCCGCCAAGTACGCAAATGATCACGCAGGCGGAGAGCACACGCGCTCCTGCCGGTCCAAAGAGCGCTTCGCCGAATTTTGCCACAAAGGCAGTGTCGCTTGTGATTTGCCCCATGGGAACAACGGTTACGAAAGCCAGGCTCAGCAGCAAGTAGAGTGCCGTGACAATCAACACTCCAGTTGTGAAAGCGATAGGAAGTGTGCGTGCTGGGTTGCGCACCTGGCCAGCAATTTTACCAGCTTCCCACCACCCGCCGAAGCAGAAGAACGCGCTGATGGCGGCCCCGGCAATGGCGCCACCGAGTGGGTCTGCTCCGGCAGGACGAGGGGTCGATGCGAGATGCGCCAGCGACGCGTGCGGGGAAACGAGCGCCCATCCCACCAACGCAAGCAGCAGGGGAATCTTGATCCAATTGAGCAGGTTCATCACACTGCGGCTGAAGCTCGTGCCGAAATAGTTCAGTGCTCCGAATGCCAGGATCAGCAATGCGGGAACAAACCGTGTGACAACGGGCGAGATGGGAACCAATGCCTGGATGTAGGGAACCAAACCAACGCAGAGAGCGGCCGATACTCCTGGGTACATCACCACGGCAGCCATCCAGCCGTAGAGGAATGCCGCATGCCGGCCGAAGCCGCGACGCAGGTAGAGGTACTCGCCTCCATCGTGTGGATTGCGCACGGCAAGCTCTGTGAAGCAGAGCGCCCCTGCCAGCGTCATGAGCGCCATGCCGCACCAGACGGCGGCCAACAGCGCTGGGGAGCCGAGCGAACGCGCCATGCCGGCGGGGGTGAGGAAGATGCCGAGCGAGATGGCCTCACCGGTGACAACAGCGGTGGCAGACCACACGCCCATCTGCCGCGCCGGTTGGGGAGACCCTTGCATCGTTGGGTCATGGTAGGGACTGCAACGCAAGACGCGCATCCACCGTTGGTTGGAGAGAGACGGCAGATATCGACTATGAGCGGGCGGCCGAAGGCTGCGCTATGGGATTTCGGCCGGCTTTGTGGCGGTCGCGTCTTCGAGCTTCACCACATGCACGCTGGCCTGGGTTTCGGGTGTGGTACCGTCATTCACCTGCACCTCAGTGGGCTTGCCCTGGATGATGATTCGCTGACTGGCCTTGCCACGTGCGGGCACGCGCACGCTCTGGGTCACAGTGCTTGAATCGTTTCGCACCGTTACAGGCACCTCTGCTTCGACATAGCCTGTGTTGGCCAGGTTCACGGCCACCAGCCAATTGCCGGATTCGGCAGGACTGGGAAATGCGCTCTCCACGGTCAGGTCGGGAAGGCCCTTGTCCGCATCTACCCAATCCGCGAAAAACCAGGAGAGATTGTGGCGCGCCCCCGCCGTCTCCAGCAGCGCTTCAAACTGGCTGGGGCGTGAGGAGTTGCCAATATCCTTTGCCGGGTCGTAAGCACGGAGCGCCGCAGACAGCGTGGCATCGCCTTCGATTCCGCGCAGCATCCACAAAACATAAGTAGCCTTGCTGCGGTAGTAGACAGGCGAGATGGCTTGATCGAGTGGCTGGCCATCGCCATGGCCTGGACTCTCGGGCTCGGCCAAAGCAAGCGCCTGGCGGCCCGCTTCGAGCGCGGTGACCGCCTTCTCCCGTCCCTGCTGCTTTTCGATCCACAGCGTGCCCATGAAGTGCGCCACACCCTCGCTGAGCCACGCACGCGGTGATTGCACCCATGCGTGAGTGAGAGCGTGGGCGAGGACTCCCTTGATCTGCTCCGCATCGGCGTCGCGCAGTCGAGTCACAAGCAAGGCGCCTGTTTCGTACGGCGCATCTTCCGGATCAGGCAGGTCGAGAAGCGTGAGTTGTGCTCGCGGGCGCTGGCCCAGCCATTCCTGCAGAAACGGCGTTACCTCAGTGGCCGCCTGCGTCCAGAATTGCACGTTGACCTCATTGTCGAGCGTCGTCCACGCGGTCAAATTGGTGCCCGGATGCTGCTTGCGATTTGCGACGAAGATACTAGGTGCATCAAACCCCAGCGTGGTGCGATCAGTTTGTGCCGTGGCCACGCTGGCGACTTCTGCGTTGCCCGCACCGGCATCCGTAACCGCGAGTTGCACGGGATGTCCGTTGACGAGAGCAATGCTTGGCGCCTGCCCGTGGGAATATTCGACGGTCAGGCGCAGACGAAATTGGGCACTCGAGAGGCGCAGCTTGTGCTCGCCCATCTCGTCGAAGAGCCGCGCACCATCGCCCAGGATTACCGGGACCGAAGACACCGGGTACCAGACCACATTGCCGAAGCCGCGCAGGCCGGTGAAGTCAATGTCGATTTGATCCCAATCAGAATGGAGCGCCAAATCGGTGGGAGTTCCGATGGTGAGCAGGCGCTGCGCGTTCGCGATGATCGTTCCTGAATACGTCACATCCATTTGCACGGTTGCACCTGGCGCAAGGGGAGCAGCCAGAGGAACAGCGGCCTCATGCAACTGGCCGGTGTGATCGGCGTCGGAGTTGAGCGTGGCTACCTGGAATGCTGCGTCCTTGCCCGCGATGCGAATGCGCTCCCAATTCAGCGACGATGAAAGCTGCAGCGGAATGCGGGCCAGCGGCGACTTTCCATCGTTGCGCACCGTTATCAGGGCGCGAACCGCGATCTCGTGGGCGGCAGGCCGCAAGCGGACATCCATATCAAAATCGGTGAAGGTCGCGGCTTGGCGCTCGGAGTCCTGCGCGATGGGGGCGGCCGTCATGTGGACGTTTGGATTGGCTGCCGGTCCTGCCTTGGTCGTTGTCTCGCCATTTTCATCGATGGAGCGCGAGAAGATGACCTGCGGTGCGGCCAATGGCGCCTTTGGTGCGGTCTGTTGCTGGCCCGTGTCGGGCTGTTGCGCGTGCAAACCCGACAAAGCGGCCGTAAAGACAAATAGCGCGGCCGCATACCGGATTTGAGCGAATGGAAAAATCAAGATCCAAGACCTTTCTTCTTTACAGGCTTGGACGCAGAGCCATGATTGACGGAAGCGCCTGAGCCAGCCCGCACCGCCGCACGCCTCTGCCGAAACGCCTCGTAGAGCACCACGGCTCCAGCCGCTGACACGTTCAAAGAGCTGACCCCTCCCGCCATGGGAATGCGTAACAAGTGGTCGCAAGTTTTACGCACCAGGTCGTGCAGACCTGCTCCCTCTCGGCCCAGCACCAGCACGCAATCTCCGGAAAAGTCGAAGTGATCGTAATCCGAGGTGCCGCGCTCGTCGAGCCCAATGATCCAGAGATTTTGCCGCTTCAGATCTTCGAGAGCGCGCACCAGGTTGACCACGCGGGCAATGCGCAGATGCTCAGTCGCCCCAGCGCTGGCCTTCACCGCCACAGGACTCAACGGCGCGGAGCGGCGCTCGGTCAGGACTACGCCATCCACTCCAGCACCGTCCGCAACACGCAGCAGTGCCCCAAGGTTCTGAGGATCCTCCACGCCGTCCAGAGCAAGAACCAGGCGGGCGGCCTTTGCTCTTTCGCCGATGCGAGGCGCCTCGAACAGGTCCTCAATGGCGAGAACCTCCTGTGGCCGCACCACGGCCACCACACCCTGGTGCCCGGCAGTCCCGGCCAGTTGCGTCAATTGCTCGCGTGTGTCCTGGCGCACCCGCACTCCCGCCTGCCGGCACTGGGCCACCAGCTTTTCCAGCCGCGCGTCCTGCCGCTCCTGAGCCACGATCACGTGGTCAAAACGCCGTCGACCGGCTCGGAGCGCCTCTTCGACCGGATGAACGCCGTACAGAATTTCCATAGAATTCAGTTTAGAAGGTAACCTTGCCTTAAACCGCCCGAGATCATGACCACCGCAAAACCAAAGACCTTTACCGCCCTTCTCCAACCCCTCGGCGAACAGCTGCGATGGGTCATCGCGCGCGTCCCATTCGACATCGCCATGGCATGGCCTGAGCGCAACGGCCACCGGGTGCGCGGGGAGATCAACGGCTTCGCTTTCCGCAGGTCACTCTTTCCCGAGAAAGGTGGCAAGGCCGACTTTTTGGTGGTGAACCGCAAAATGCAGGCCGGTGCCAAAGCTTCACTCGGGGAACGCGTCCGCATCACTCTTGAACCCGACCTTGAGGAGCGTGGCAGCGAAATGCCCATCGACCTTCAACGCGCCCTGAAAGGCGCACGCGGGCTGCGCAAGTATTTCGAAGCCATGAACCCTTCAATGCAAAAATGGGTCACAATTCAAATTGAGGAACCCAAGTCCACCGCGTCTCGCCGCAACCGTGCGGAACGGATTGCCGAGACTCTCCTGCAAGCGATGGAAGGGGAAGAAGATCCGCCGCCCATCCTGCGTGCAGCTTTCCGGCGTCAAGCGCTCGCC
>JANXQR010000412.1 GCA_025353435.1 Acidobacteriota bacterium
CGCGAACAACGGCTTCAGCGTCGCTGGCGCCCGCCTTCATGGCAAGCGCTACGACGTCGGCAGCAAGGGATTCCAGGTCAACTGCAGAGGATTCGGGTTGGGCTAAGGCCTGGGACATATCTTGAACCTATCAAATGCGTGCGATTGCGAACGTCCTTTTGCCGGTTAGAAGCTACCGTCCCGTTCCACCCACGGTCATCCGGTCCAGCTTGATCGTAGGCATGCCAACGCCAACCGGCACGCTCTGCCCATCCTTGCCGCAGGTGCCAATTCCCTCGTCGAGCTTGAGATCGTTGCCCACCATGGACACGTGCTTCAGCGCCTCCGGTCCGTTCCCGATCAGCGTGGCGTCGCGAACCGGCGAGGTAATCTTGCCATCCTCAATCAGGTAGGCCTCCGACGCCGAAAAAACAAACTTGCCACTGGTGATGTCCACCTGCCCGCCCCCGAAGTTGGGCGCGTATAAGCCGCGTTTGACCGAGCGGATGATGTCCTCGGGATCATCCTCGCCCGCTAGCATGTAAGTATTCGTCATGCGCGGCATGGGGATGCAGTGGTAGCTCTCGCGGCGGCCGGAGCCTGTATTTGCGGTGCCCATCAGGCGCGCGGAGAGCTTGTCGGTCAAGTAGCCCTTGAGGATGCCGTTCTCGATCAGGACTGTTTCCTGCGTCGGGGAACCCTCATCGTCCACATTAAGTGAGCCACGGCGGCCTTCCATGGTT
Organism: Acidobacteriota bacterium; assembly: GCA_025353435.1. Taxonomy (GTDB): domain Bacteria; phylum Acidobacteriota; class Terriglobia; order Terriglobales; family Acidobacteriaceae; genus Telmatobacter. The sequence continues at coordinate 723 of JANXQR010000412.1, forward strand.
CCGTTGTCCACCACTGTGACCTTGGAACTGGCAACTGACTGCCCAATAAGTCCCGTAAATGCCGATGTGCCTTTGCGATTGAAGTCGGCCTCCAATCCATGGCCGACTGCCTCGTGGAGCAGCACGCCGGGCCAGCCGGGGCCGAGAACCACTTCCATTTCACCGGCCGGAGCTGGAACCGCCCGCAGCTGCAGAATTGCCCCTCTTGCAGCTTCGCGAGCCAGTTGCTCAGGGCTTTTTGTCCCCACAAACTGCCCCAGTCCGGAACGGCCGCCAGCGCCTGAAGAGCCGCGAGTGGTGTTCGTTCCTTCTTTGGCAATGACGGAGGCATTCAGCCGGCAGAGTGGTTGGGTATCGCTGGCGTAAGAGCCATCCGACCCCGCCACCAGGATGCGGCGCAGTTCCTCTGAGTAGCTGGCGCGGACCTGAACGATCCGCGTATCGAAGGCGCGGGCTGCCCGGTCGACTCTCAAGATAAGTTCAAGCCGAGCCGCCAGGTCGAGATCGAATCCACCAAGCGGCACTGGATACAGGTCGGCGGTCGGCGCTTCGATAAATCCTTGAATGGGCTGCTTGGCCGGGCCGGAAGCGATGAGCGCGGCGGTGCGCGCGGCGTGCAGAAGACGATCGGAATTCAGGTTGTCGGTGTAGGCGTAACCCGTGCGCTCTCCCGATAGAACCCGGATACCGCAGCCGGCACTGGTTCCCTGGCTGGCAGATTTTACAATCTGCTCGTCGACACCGAGGGAAATGGCAGTCACCGACTCAAAATAGAGGTCGGCGTAGTCGCCGCCGGCGGAAAGGGCCTCTCCCAGGCACCGCTCCAGCAGCCGCTCGGTGATGCCAAACTTCTCAAAGAAATATCGGCTGTGACTCGGTAGGGGTGGAACGGCAGGAGGAACAGGAGATGCGCTCATCTTACTTCTCAGTCTACGCCCGTTCGGGATGGGACGAAACCGCCATCCGGCGGCTATACCCGTTCCTCTCTTGGTGCACATTCAGCACTTCTCCACAGGGTCGGCTCTACCCGCAAAATCGCACCGGTGCTACATTCAAGCCATGAAGAAACTTATTGTTGTTGCCCTGCTGGTTTTGGTAGTTGCCGCCCCGGCGTTTGCCGCCAAGAGGCACCATCATCGCCACCCCCACCATCCCCACAAGACTGTGTAACCAGGTGCCCGGCCCCAGGCCTGCTGGTCGGCAGGAGCCGGCGCCTCCCGCATATCTCTCCCCTGCCTCAACCCCACTACTCCGACCGATCGTGATAGGTTCGTGCCATGACCGACTTGGACGAACTTCGTTACCCAATCGGCCGGTTCGATGAAACTGCGGCCGGCCCCCGCGCCAGACAAATTGAGATTCTGCGCTTGTTGCCCGAACATCTCCGCACGGCTGTTCAGGGGCTCGACGACCGTCAGCTCGACACCGCATATCGTGAAAGCGGCTGGACGGTGCGCCAACTGGTGCATCACGTTGCCGACAGCCACATGAATTCGTACATTCGAGTCAAGTTGACGCTCACTGAGAACGAGCCTACGGTGAAGGCTTACGACGAGGCGGCATGGGCCAAGTTGCCCGACAGCCAGCTGCCGATTGATATTTCGCTCGTGTTGCTCGGCGCTGTCCATACCCGGCTCGTATGGATATTCGAGTCGATGTCAGAAGCGGACTTTCAGAAGTCCTTCCAACATCCGGAGTGCGGGAAAGTCACTCTCGCCTCGAATCTCGCTCTTTACGCCTGGCACTCGCAACACCATACAGCGCACATCACGCGCCTCCGCGAGCGGATGGGCTGGTAATCGATAATGAGCGCTGTCGACGGAGATTCGGCGCCCCACAAAGCGGGATCGAAAACTCCCGACGACAAGGTCTCGCCGGCTGACCTGGTCAAGAGCCTCGAGGAGTATCTCGCCGAGCATCCTTCCGCCGCAGTGCTTGAAGATGGTCGCGTTGTGTTCGACATGAGAACCGCGCGTTACTCCATCACGGAGTCGCACGGCCGCTGCCTTTTGCAGTTGTGGAGCGAAGAGCGCAACGTGATGCGCACGGTGGTCGATCTGCAGGCGCGCGCGCAATGCCTTCGCATCGTGACACGGCGCATGGGCGCGCCCAAGCCGCAGGTGCTCGAATTGGTGCCGACGAGCGATCGCCGCACCCCTACCACCCGCGACGCTGCGCGACGAAATTATCTGAAACTGCTGGAACGTGTGCTGGCACGTGAGTTTGTCGGATCGAAGGTCGACGGCATGCGCTCAGCAATGGACCTGGAGCACAGCTTTGGCCCGGCATACACTCGTGGGCACCTGCTGAAAGGGACCGCGGCCGACGCAATTATAGGAGTAAACGCGGCGGAGTCGGGCGTCACCATTGACGGCGTGCTTACGCTCGGCATTCTGTGGCTGGATCATTGCCGCAACAAGGCCGAGGCGCGGCGACACTTCGGCGGCCTCAAGGTGATCGTTCCGGCGGGAGCATGGCATACCACCGCAGAGCGCATGGCCTGGCTCAATCACAAAGCTGGAGATTTTCAGCTTTACACTCTGGACGAGCGCAGCGAAGAGCTGGCCGCTATTGATTTTCGCGACGTCGGGAACATCGAGTCACGGCTCGTTCACGCCTTTGACCCGAAAGGCGCGATTGAACGCTGTAACGCGGGCATTGACCGGGTCCTCGACCTAGTGCCAAACGCGGCGCGAGCGCGTGTGGAGTTGCTTCCTCGATCCGCAACCGAAGTGGGCGTGCTCTTGCACGGGCTGGAGTTTGCCCGTGTGCGCCAAGGGTTGGCCGAACAATCGTTTGCACGGGAAGACGAAATAACGTTTGGCGCCGGTGCCCACGAAACCCAGCTGACTGCCGAAAGCGAACCAATGTGTCGGGACCTGCTTTCCCGCCTGTTTCAGAGTCGTCACCCGGACGGCGTGCACACCGATCCGCTATTCCGATTGCAGCCCGAACACTGGCTCGAATCCCGCCTTCGCGCCGAAATGACCGAGCTGCTTCCGAGCCTGCAAGGCGACCGCGTCTACTCACAGGTGCCGGCGCTTTCGAGAGGCGATCGTGGCATGCTCGACTTGCTCACACTCGATCGCCAGGCGCGCCTCGCAGTCATCGAATTGAAGGCCGATGAAGACCTTCACCTGCCAATGCAGGCACTCGATTATTGGATCCGCGTGCGTGCGCTGAACGACGATCGGCAGATGGGTGTAGCCGGCCGCGTCGTTTCGGCATTCGAACGCATGGGCTACTTCGCCGGCGCGGAAGTTTCATCGCTTCCCCCGCGACTGCTTCTAGTTGCCCCGGCGTTACGCGTTCATCCCACCAACGAGCCGGTGCTGCGTTATCTTTCATCGCAAATCGAATGGGAGCTGATTGCCGTCACCGAGCATTGGCGGCGCGAATTGAAAGTCGTATTCCGCAAGACGAGCGGGAAGGCTTAGTAGCCTCTCGGCGATTCAAAGTCGGCAGCAGAGATCGTAGATTCATCACAAACCTCCTCGGGTCAGAGTGTCGCTAGGCGGCGCCCAGCGATTGTTTCCT
>JANXQR010000436.1 GCA_025353435.1 Acidobacteriota bacterium
AACGGCAAAACAACGACGATCGATCCTCACGGATCGTCCTTCACATTCCCCGGTGGCATAAACGATCGCGGCGAGATTACCGGGTACTATCTCGACGGGAACAATGTTGTCCACGGATTTCTGAGGATTCCGGACTGAGCATGCGGACGACAAGCTTCAAAGAAGAACGAAGAAGGAGGAGGTTCTCATGACTACTAAGACTCGACTTTTGATTGGTGCGGCCGCGATTGCCTGCACTGTTGTGACGATTGTCCATGCGACGCCCGTCGTGGGACTTCTCGTTGGCGCCATTTTGTCCTCCGGCACAACCAAGGAGGGAATCATGCAGAGGGTGCACGTTCCACTGCCTGCCACTACAACTTCTGCGACCTCAGACGACGATAATGAATGGACGGCGCGGCTCTACAGCAGCGGTCCCTCGGACGTCATTGTTCAGGATGTGGTTTACGCGCCGGGCGGCCACACGGGCTGGCACTCCCATCCAGGGATTCTGTTGAGCAGCGTAGTTGCGGGCTCAATTGAGTGGTACGATTCACGGTGCATGAAACACGTATATAACGCGGGTGACTCACTCACCGAGAGCACGGAGACGCACTTCGTACGCAATGTTGGCTCGGTGGACGCACACTTCATGGTCACATACGTCATAGCTCACGGCCAGCCGCGACGAATTGATGAGCCGGCGCCAGCCTGTGCCGCGGATGCCGGCCTCGAATAACGTAGACTACGGGCCTGATCCCCGGTCTCAAAACCTACACCTTTTGACACGGCCGGATCGGTGAGATCCGGCCGTTGATTTTGTGGGGTTTAGGAGGCTCGTTTTTCGAGGCCTTTTGTCACAGCGACGAGGCGCTTGTGTATGTCGTTGATGACGCGTCGCTGCTGTTTGAGTTCGCATTGCACGGTTGAGGCGCATGGCTGGGAGTTCTGGAGTTGATCGCGGAGATCGTCGTTGGTTTGCTCGAGACACTTCCGATGGCGTGCCTGATCGCCGTAAGCCACGCCGATCATGAAGCCGAAGGCAGCCGAGAACACCATCCATATTGGTACGAAGGCTGCTGATTCATCGATCATGCGGCATGCTCCTGGGTGGTTGAGGCGTGCTTGCGTAGCACCCGTTGGACTGTGGCCGTCGAAATGCGATGTCCCTTTGCGATCTTTCGAAGGCTCTGGCCACGCTGACGGTCTTGCTGGATAGCGGTGCTGTCGAGTACCAGCGGCTGACGGCCGATGTGCTGACCTTCGAGACGGGCGCGCCGCATTCCGGCGCGCACCCTTTCGACGATCAGGCTCCGTTCGAGCTCAGCGATGGCGCCGATAATTATTACGATGGCGCGGCCCAGCGGGCCGCCGGTATCGATCTGCTCGCGGAACGAAACGAATTCGACATTGATTCGGTTCAGATCGTCGAGCACTTCGAGGAAGTGCCGGGTTGAGCGGGCGATCCGATCGCAGGCCCAGACCAACACGACATCGAACCGGCCGCGGCGGCCATCGGCCATCATCTGATCGAGTCCCGGCCGTTTGGCTTTCACGCCGCTGATCCGGTCGGTGTACTCCTGGACGATCTCATAGCCGCGCTGAACAGCCATCTGACGCAGGTCATGCAATTGCGTCTCCGGGTGCTGATCGACGGTGCTGACTCTGATATAAAGCGCGGCGCGCTTCAAGCGCGCCTGCTCTTCCTGGGGGCAACAAGCCCATTCTTGGCGACATACTTCTGGATGAAGTCCAGAAGCACGTCGGTCATCTCGAGGCCCTGCGCTGCGGTCGCGGCCTTAAAGTTGCGGTGAAGCTCTTCGGAGATATTTACGTTCAAGCGTTTTAACCCTGTTCCTTCCGTGATCTTGATCGGTCTCACCTCCTTCCTCTGGAGATGAGCATATGTAACTGTGAGTACCGGCCGCCAGTACCCCGGATGGTCCGGGGCGGCGGCAAGAAGGGATTACTGCTCCCAGGCGTCCCGGCAGAGAACCGCCATGATGGCGATCCGGTCATAGCGAAGTTCTAAAGCATCGGCCATGGGGCGTAGCTTGGCTGGATCGGGAACGAAGCCGGCCTCGACAGAAGCCCACTCCGAGGCCTCCATCCCGGCCAAACGGGCCGCTTCCTCTATAGAACGGCCGGCCGCCTCGCGAGTCTTACCGACACTCTGGCCGAACAACTGGCCCCACACCATGCGCCGCATCGGCGCAAGGTCATCTTGCCCATAGAACATCATACTCATGTACTCCTTATAAGCACCCCTGTCAAGCAACTGCAGGATTATGCCGATTTGTGTTACTCCATGAGTATGTGCTTACATGAGGGAGAACCAAAGCTCCGAGGAACAGATAACTTCTCAAGATAGCCATCCTGGCAGATGTGGCTCCCTACTCGAGCGAATACAACATCTTCCGACAGAAGGTCGGCAAAGAAGCACAAGACAACACCGAACTCGAGATCGAATACGAGAAGATCCTCAAGCGTGTGAAACAGACCCGCGAGTCCGTCATTCGCATGCAGGACCGACACTTCACCGCCCCCGTCGATGAGATAGCAGGCACCGTCGACCAGGTATCCGCCGGCGGCATCACCCTCAACGAATATCCCGGAAGGCTGTTCCAGTTCTCATCCGTGTCGACCAGCGCCGCCGATATGTCGGCTCGCATCCTGGGTGAGAACAACAACATGACCTGGTCTTTCCGTCCTGCCGAACCCAAAAGACCTCGCGCGCGCACGTCAGGACCGAAGCCGCATCCACGCATCACGCAGCCATGGTCCGGACCTCGTCTCTTTCCGGCGCCCGGCTTTTATGGTGGCAAGCTCGTACCGGTCTTTCCGTCCTGTCCAGACCTGAAATACTCGCGCAAGCACGAAGACGCGCATCCCTGATCAGCCATGCTCTCGCTGGCTGTCATTTCCTTCTGTTGCAGAGATTGAAGTGGCTGGATGATCCCTTATCTATTGATGGTCTTCTTTTGGCGGAACATACATGCTCCCCTTCTGCCAGTCCGATGGATTGCTATTTCGCTTGACCTTGATCGTTCTTCCTGGCCGCCGACACTCGCCGCGGCCCGGATGGGCCGCTCTGGTGTGAACCGTTGAACGGTCCAAGTTACTTTCGTGATGCCGGCTATCAAATACCCTGAAAAACACCTTCAGGTTCACTGGCCAAAAAAGGGCCCAAAACCAGGGGTACATGCCTTTTCCCTACCGAGCATTGGCACTTAGCGCTCTAACGTTCGCTTATTCTTCGCTTGCCGCCCGCAGTATAGGCCCGCACACCAAAAAGCGATAATTTGGCTTTTCAGCACGGCCAAAAAGGCAGGTTCTGCCCCATACCCACTCCCAATCTGCGCTTTCAACCAGTGCAGCGATGATGCAACGCACCGAAAGAGCCCAACGCCATTGCGCACTTGCCATGAGACTGCTGCGCAACGCCTTTTTCAGGACGTTTTCCGTTGCGCGCCGGCCCCGGATCGGCTGCGCAACACCTTGATTTTCGCTCCGGCGTTGCGCAACCCGGGCCGTTTTGGGGAAATTATCGCTTTTGATCGTGCAACCTAATACTAGAAAAGGACGGGGGGACTCAACTCTCTCAAGAAATGGAGCTACCCGTTTATGACTAACCCTTCTTCCGCCCTAGCCGACTTACAAACAAGGTGGCACTCACTCAATGACCTTGACCGCGGCCGCGCCGTCCAGGCTATCCGTTCAGCAGGCGCCACCGTGCGCTCAATTGCGGGATCGCTGAATTGCTCTGAGTCCCTCCTCCATCATCTTCTCAAGGCACTTCAGGCGCCGCCCGAAGACCGCTACCTCGCCCGCCATGGCAAGATCACAACAAACGAGCTTGTCCGTCGCGCCGAGGCGGCGGGAATCCGCCGCACCAACAAGCACCGCGAGTCGCT
>JANXQR010000466.1 GCA_025353435.1 Acidobacteriota bacterium
GAATAGCGATGGAAGCCGCCCGCAAGCTGATCGTAGACACCACCGCGCGCCATTTTTTCGAGCGTCAGAATGAAGGCATCCCGCGCCTGGTCGTTGTCCCGATTCATCGCGATTTCGAGCAGCAGGTCGAGCGCCGCAGGATGAGGAAACTTGGGCTGCGATCCAAAGCCGCCGTTGCGCGGATCGAACTGCGAAAGGATGGAGCCGGCGATAGTGTCGACCAGTGCAATCGAAACCTCGGCGCCACGCGACGAGAAGCTCTCGTTGTGCTCAATGGCCGCCATTACGCTGGCCGCGGACTCATTCGCTTCGTCGCGCCGATCCTTCCAAACCTGCGCCATGGTAAGCAAAACGCGGCCAAAGCCAGGCCGACCGTAGCGGTCCTCACGGGGAAAATAGGTACCGCCAAAGTAGGGTCGTCCATCCGGGGTTAGAAATGCCGTCAGCGGCCATCCGCCTTGGCCGCTGATGGAAGATACGGCTGCCTGGTAGCGGGCATCAACATCTGGACGCTCGTCGCGATCCACCTTCACCGCAACATAGTTTTCGTTGATGACGCGCGCCAACTCCGCGTCCTCGTAGGATTCGCGATCCATAACGTGGCACCAGTGGCACCACACCGCGCCAATGTCGAGCAGAATTGGCTTGTCTTCCGCCTTTGCGCGCGCGAATGCCTCGTCGCCCCATGGATGCCACTGCACCGGCTGGTGTCGCGCCGAACGCAGATAGGATGAGGCCGAGTGCTCCAGCATGTTGTGATCGGCGGCAGTCGTAGCTTGTTCCTCAGACATGGCCAGAGCATATCGGACCCGTCGCCTGCGCCGCCACTGATATAGCCCACCCGGCGAATCGATGGTCACGTTTCGAGCCGCCGCCAGTGCCGCAATTCCTGCACGTTAACAGGCTTAGTCTGCTGCGAGCTCCGCTTCAATCGCTTCCGTAAGCCGCGGGTTGGACGGTGTCGTATCCGGCGAAAAACGAGCCACCACTGCGCCCGAGCGGCCTACCAGGAACTTCTCGAAGTTCCACAACACTTCCGGCTCGGGATTGGGATGAATGCCATACTTCCGCAGGTCATCGGCAAACGGAATTTCGCCGGTGCTGATGGCCTCGGGCTGCGCCGCAATCAATGCCGCGTACAGCGGATGCTTGTCCTCGCCTACGATGTTGATCTTTTCGAACATGGGAAAATCCACGTCAAAGGTTGTGGTGCAAAATGTCTGGATTTCCTCGCTCGTCCCCGGCTCCTGGCCGGCGAAATTGTTCGAAGGGAACCCCGCGATCACAAACCCCTTGTCGCGATAATTCTTGTACAGCATCTCCAGGCCCTCGTACTGCGGCGTGAGGCCGCACTTCGATGCAACGTTCACAATCAACACCACCTTGCCCTTGAACTGCGCGAGCGATGTCTCGTCTCCGGCAAGCGTGCGCACTGGAATATCTTCAATTGAAGCCGTCATGAATGAATCCTCTGTTTATCAATGAAAGTTTTTCGGTTGGAGTTTCATAATGCAGAATTTCATGGAGCCAAAATACGAAATGCAGCTTTCACGCCAGCAGTTGCCTTGCCACTCGCACGTACAGCTCCACGGCCTCCAGCAGTTCCTTCTTGGCAATTTTCTCGCGCGGAGTATGCGCAATCTGGATTGAGCCCGGTCCCAGCAGCAGCGGCTCTCCCCAATTGCTCAGCCACGGAATGTCAGTGGTGAACTTCGCTATCATCGTCGGCAATCCGTCTACGGCTCTCATCCTCACGAACGGAATCTCCAGCGTAAATTCCACGTCGACAAGTCCCGCAGTAGCGTCCAGGATCGCTTCCCGCACCACGGCTGAGTCGCCCACCAGCCGCGTCAATACCTGCGCTTCGGCTTTGTCGGCAATCACGTTCGGTGCGTGGCCGCCGTGGATCTGACCGATGTTCAGCGTCGACGGACCCACATCCTCCGTAACAGGTAGATCCAGCTTGAGCAGCTTCGCCAGGGCCTCCACCAGCTTGTGAATCGCGCTTTCCCCCAACTCCGGATAAGCGGAGTGTGCCATCTTTCCCGAGGCACGCAGCACCGCGCGGAGGGAACCCTTGGAGGCCAGCGCCAGCCGGTTGTCGGTCGGCTCGCCATTGATCAGAAACCGACTGCCCTTCGGCATCTCATTAGCCACCTTCGCGCCGGCCGAGTCACGTTCCTCGCCGCTCACAAACAGCAGCCCCACCGCATATCCGTCTGCACGCAACAACTCGGCCGCAGCTACCTGCGCGGCGATGATTCCCTTCGCGTCGCACACGCCTCGACCGTATAAAAAGCATTCATCCTCAGTAAGCGCAATGTAGGGCGGAACTGTGTCCATGTGGGTCGAGAACACGAGCCCAGGCTCTCCCGCCACGGGCCCCGCGTAAACATTCCAGCGCGGCCCGCTGACTCCGCTTTCCACGGGTTGGGACACCGGAGTCTTCTCGATCTCCCAGCCGCGAGCCGCAAGAAATTCGGCCAGGAAATCGCCAACCGCGCCCTCGTTGTAGGTCGTGGATTCGATTGCAACCAGTTCCCGGGTCAGTTGGATAGGGTCGAGCTGCGCGCCGTCGGACATGATGGTGCCAGAATAACGCACCGTCCGCGGCATGCTTGCTTCGGGCCAAAAACTCCCACCCCGAAGGGCGTAGAATCGAGCTTGGAATGAGCACTGCAGCCGCCACCACGTTGCCTGGATTTGCGATCGCCACTCGCTTAGTGCGTACCGTCGATTTGACGGGTCCGGCTGGCAAACTTGAGGCCTTGGTCAACGAGGGCGCTGCAAATGCTCCCTTTGCCGCGCTGGTTTGCCATCCGCATCCCCTGGGCGGTGGAACCCTTCACAGCAAGGTGGTCTACCACGCCATGAAAGCCCTCAACGCGCCCGAGTGGGGCCTTGGCTGGCCGGTGCTGCGCTTCAACTTCCGCGGAACAGGATTGAGCGAAGGCGTGCACGATGGAAATGCTGAAACCGGCGACGTGCTTGCTGCCCTCGACTGGCTTGAAAGTGAATACAACCTTCCCGTTGTAGTTGTCGGATTTAGCTTTGGCGCAGCCATGTCGCTTAAGGCCTGTTGTGGTCGAAGCGGAGAAGGGAAGTCCTCGGTGCGCGCTATTGCCGTGCTCGGGCTCCCGACTCACGCTGAGGGCAGGGAGTATCACTATTCGTTTCTGAAAGACTGCAGCACTCCCAAGCTTTTCCTCAGCGGTGACCGCGATCAATATGCTCCTTCCGAGTCACTTGCGCAGATCGTCGCCGCCGCAAAATCTCCCAAACAACTGGTTCTTATTCCCGCTGCCGACCACTTTTTCGCCGGCCAGCTCGAGCCAATGCAGCAGGCGTTGTCCTGTTGGCTCAAGGAGCAGGTGTTATGACGCCGGTGAGCGATCTTACCCTCGAATCACTCCATTCCACCGCGACCAGCATCTTCACTGGCGCGCTCGCCGGATGCAATATCGAGACTGCGTTCGACCGCCGCATCAAGGTTGACGGCCACGTGCTGCGTCGACTCATGGCCGATGGCAGCGGACCGGAGCAGATCGACCTCAACGCATTCAAGCGCGTATACGTAATCGCCCTCGGCAAGGCTGCCGGACCCATGCTGGACGTTCTGTTGAGCCGCATCAAACGGCGCAAGGGAATGCGTGGCATCTGCTGCAGCAACCAACTTCCCAGCAAGCGTAACTTGCGCTTCCGCTATTTTGAGGGCGGACACCCGCTGCCAAATGTGGAATCGTTTCACGCGGCCCGTGCAGCCCTAGCGCTCCTGAAGAAAGCCAGGAAAGACACGATCGTTTTCTTCCTGATTTCGGGAGGCGGGTCGGCCTTGTTTGATCTTCCCCTCGATCAGGAAATCGGCCTCGAAGACACGCGTACATTTCATCAGGTCCTGGTGGCCTCGGGCGCTCCTATCGGCGAAATCAACATACTCCGCAAACACTTCTCGGCAGTTAAAGGCGGCCGCCTTGCATTCGCTGCGCCGGAAGCCACCAAAGTATCGTTTCTGTTGCCCGATGTGCCGTTGCGCAGTCTCGATGCCCTCTCATCTGGTCCCACAGCTCCTGACCACTCCACCGTCGAAGATGTCCGTGCCATTCTCGGGCGATATGACATGGCTTCCAAGCTTCCAGTAAAAGTGCGGGAATTCTTTGAGCGCGAGGACATGCCTGAGTCGCCTGGAAACAAGAGCTGGAAGCCGCCCTTCCTTCCTCGTCTTGCTGAGGCGGTACTGGCTCGCCGCATTGCTGCAGCCGCCACCATGAAGGATGAGGATCATGCCTTCCGCGATTCCGTATTCGAGATACTGCTCTCCAGCCACGACCTGGTTGAAAATGCGCGCGCCCTCGCCGAGAAGGCCGGATACACCGTTGCCGTTGACAACAGCTGCGACGATTGGGACTATGCGGATGCGGCGAAGTACCTGCTTCAGCACTTCAATACTTTGCGCGCGGCACACCCACGGCTCTGCCTGATTTCGGCTGGGGAAGTAACCGTCACCATGGATCGCACGCCCGGCGCCGGTGGCCGCAACCAGCAGTTCGCCCTGGCCTGCGCAATCGAACTCGACCGTTTCTCCGGCCCTCTCACCATCTTCAGCGCTGGTACCGACGGCATCGACGGAAACACCCGATCCGCCGGCGCAATTGCCGATCCCACCACGGTGGCAAGGGCGCGCGCTTTCGGATTCGATCCGGAAAAATCCCTCGCTGAGTTCAATGCCTGCCCGCTCTTCACTTCGCTGGGCGACGCCGTGGTCACTGGTCACACAGGCCACAACCTGCGCGACCTCAGGCTGCTGATCAGCGGTATTCCGGAAAAGTCAATCTGACCGGGAAATCCGTTCCGACCGCACCGAGATCGACGACCCTTCGAATTCGCGATAGAACACAGACTCCTGATTTCCGCTTCCCATTCTTGGTTCCAATTCCTCCCCTTGCCCACTCCAAGTTCCGTCTGCCAAACTGGCCTCAACCATGGTTCTTCACTTCCTCATTCGCGGCCGTGTGCAGGGTGTTGGCTTCCGCTGGTTCGTGCATCGCGAGGCAAGTGAACTCGAACTGCGCGGCTGGGTCCGCAACACCGAAGACGGCGACGTGGAGGTAGTTGCCTCCGGCTCGCCTGAAGATCTTTCGGAGTTGCGCCGCAGCTTGCGCCAGGGGCCGCGCGGTAGCCGCGTCGATAACCTGATCGAGCACTATCTCGAGGAAGCCGAAGCAGCCAACCTCGACACCTTTCGGATTGAAGGCGCGTGGTGATGAAGGTGAAAAAGGTTTGAGAAATTTCTTCGGATCACATCGCTGATCCCTCCGCGCTGTCTTCTGTCCATGTCCTCCGCTCCCATATAATCGACTCATGCCCGAACCCCAGAAGCCAGTCAATATCGAAGAGCTGAAGTCCCTTGTCCGCACCGTCCCCGATTTCCCCAAGCCAGGAATTCTCTTCTACGACATCACCACGCTGCTCAAGGACAAAACCGGCTTCGCAAAGCTCATTGACGCGCTGGCTGCGCACTACATCCCCAGCAAAATTGACCTGGTTCTTGGCATCGAAGCACGCGGTTTCATCTTTGGCCCAGCCCTCGCCTATCGACTCAATGCCGGCTTTGTCCCGGTGCGCAAACCGCGCAAACTTCCCGCCCCCGTGGCCCGCGTAACCTACGATCTCGAGTACGGCTCCGACACACTCGAGATTCACCTCGACGCCATTGAGCGCGGCCAGCGCGTCGTGCTAGTCGACGACCTGCTCGCCACCGGCGGCACCATGGAAGCCACCATTAAGCTGGTGAAGCAACTCGGCGGCGAGATCGCCGGCCTGGCCTTCGCCATCGAACTCGACTTCCTGAAAGGCCGCGACCGCTTCAAGGAATACGACATCTTCAGCCTGCTCCATTACGACGAATAGCCGCCCACGATCTAATGCCTCATCGCTAGAAGCGGGAAGCTGTTCTTCGCTTCCTCTTCGCCGCCCGGTGCGTTATCCTAGTCGACATGTCTCCCCGCCCGCCGAATCCGGAGGCGCCCCTCTCCGCCGTTTCGGCGCCCAGTCCCGCGACCGACCCATTCGCGTGTTTCCATCCCGTCACCGCCGAGTGGTTCCGCGCTGTCTTCGATGCACCCACCGCCCCCCAGCGCATGGGCTGGCCCGTTATCGCCAGCGGCGAGAGCGCCCTCATCCTTGCTCCCACCGGCACCGGCAAAACCCTTACCGCCTTCCTCTGGTGTCTCGATCGCCTCATGCTTCACCCCCGCGCAGAAGATCGCCGCAACGGCACCCGCATCCTCTACATCTCTCCCCTCAAGGCCCTCGCCGTCGACGTCGAACGTAACCTGCGCTCGCCCCTCGCCGGCATCGCCAACATGGCCCGCCGCCGCGGTGTCACGTTCCACGAGCCCGCCATAAGCGTCCGCACCGGCGACACACCACAGAGCGAGCGCGCCCGCTATCGTCGCCACCCCGCCGACATCCTCATCACCACCCCCGAGTCCCTCTATCTCCTCCTCACCTCGCAGGGAGCCGACGCGCTCCGCACCGTCGACACCGTCATCATCGACGAAATTCACGCGCTCGTCCCCACCAAGCGCGGCGCGCATCTCGCCCTCTCTCTCGAACGCCTCCAGGCTCTGGTCAAGCATCCGCTGCAGCGCATCGGCCTCTCCGCCACGCAGCGTCCCCTTGATGAAGTCGCGCGCTTTCTCGGCGGCGTAGACATCGTGCCCAGCAACCAGCCGCCAATTCTAGAAGCGCCAACTCAGCCCTCATGGGACACCGACTTACCCGATTCCGCCGCCCTCCGCTATCGGCCCGTCACTATCGTTAACGCCAGCGCTCGCAAGCAGTTAAAGCTGAGAGTTGAAGTTCCAGTTGAAGATATGGCGCGCCTCAATACCATGGAGGAAATCCCCAGCGGCCCTGCCTCGCAAACCCCGCGCCGCGTCTCCATCTGGAACGCCATCCATCCGCGCCTGCTCGAACTCGTTCGCGAACGCAACTCCACAATCCTATTCGTCAACAGCCGCCAGGTCGCCGAGCGTCTTGCCGGTGCCCTCAACGAACTTGCCGGCGAAGATATCGCCCGCGCTCATCACGGCTCCCTCGCCGCAGCGCAACGCTCCGTGATCGAAGAGCAGTTGAAAGCCGGCCAGATCAAAGCCCTGTGCGCCACATCCACGCTCGAACTCGGCATCGACATGGGCGCCGTCGACCTCGTCATCCAGATCGAAGCGCCGCCATCCGTCGCCAGCGGCATGCAGCGCATCGGTCGCGCCGGCCACCACGTTGACGCGGTCAGCGAAGGCATTTTATTTCCGAAGTATCGCGCCGACCTCGTCGCCTGCGCCGCCGTCACCCAGGCCATGCACGAGGGCCACATCGAGTCCACCCGCTTCCCGCGCAACCCGCTCGACGTCCTCGCCCAGCAACTTGTCGCCATCGTCGCGCATCCTCCCACTCTCCCCCCCGTCAAGCTGAGCAAGCCCCGCAAAATTAAGGCCGGCGAATTGTTTCCTCCCGACCCCAAGCCCGAAGTTCCTGTCGACGACCTTTACGACCTCGTCCGCCGCGCTGCGCCCTTCGGCGGTCTCACCCGCTCCGCATTCGATGGCGTGCTCGACCTGCTCAGCGGCCGTTATCCCTCCGATGAATTCGCCGAGCTGCGACCGCGCCTGATCTGGGACCGCGTGCGCAATATAGTCACCGCGCGCGACGGCGCCGCCCGCCTCGCCATCCTCAACGCAGGTACCATTCCCGATCGCGGCCTCTACGGCGTCTTCCTCGCCCACAGCGAAGGCAAGTCGGTCCGCGTTGGCGAACTCGATGAAGAAATGGTCTTCGAGTCGCACCCCAACGAAACTTTCATCCTCGGCGCATCCACCTGGCGCATCGTCGATATCACCCACGACCGCGTACTCGTCGAACCCGCTCCCGGCCAGCCCGGCAAAATGCCCTTCTGGAAAGGCGACGGCCCCGGCCGCCCGCTCGAATTCGGCCGCCGTATCGGCGCGCTGGTGCGCGAGCTGCGCGCTCTTCCCAAAGCCGCCGCGCTCACTCGCCTCGTAACCCAACACGACCTCGACCCCAACGCAGCCGACAATTTGATGCAGTTCCTCGCCGATCAGGAAGCCGCCACCGGCAGCGTGCCTGACGATCGCACCATCGTCATCGAGCGCTGTCGCGATGAACTCGGCGACTGGCGCGTCTGCGTCCTCACCCCCTTCGGCAGCCGCATCCACATTCCGTGGGCCATGGCCGTCAGCGCGCGCATTCGCGCCACCGGCGGCCCTGAAGTTGAAACACTGTGGGGTGACGACGGCTTCGTGCTCCGCTTCCCTGACACCGACCAGCCACCCGACCCCGATTGGTTCCTCGTCGAATCCGCTGAAGCCATGCAACTCGTTCTCCGCCAAC
Organism: Acidobacteriota bacterium; assembly: GCA_025353435.1. Taxonomy (GTDB): domain Bacteria; phylum Acidobacteriota; class Terriglobia; order Terriglobales; family Acidobacteriaceae; genus Telmatobacter. The sequence goes on from JANXQR010000466.1 coordinate 8,410, forward strand.
TCGGCTCAACCGCGCTCTTTGCCGGACGATTCCGCGAAGCCGCAGGCCGCGCCTTGCTGTTGCCGCGCCGCCGCGCTGACGTGCGTTCGCCGCTCTGGCAGCTGCGCAAGCGCTCTTACGACCTGCTCAGTGTCGCATCGCGTTATCCGTCGTTCCCGCTGCTCCTCGAGTCTTATCGCGAGTGCCTGCGCGATGTATTCGACATGCCCGCACTCGTTGAAACTCTCCGTGCTATCGAACAGCGCCAGCTCCGCGTGCACGTCGTCGAAACCCGCAAACCCTCGCCCTTCGCATCATCCCTGCTCTTCAGCTACGTGGCCAACTTTCTCTACGATGGCGATGCGCCGTTGGCCGAACGTCGTGCGCAGGCTCTCACCATCGACCAGGAACAATTGCGCGAACTGCTCGGCGAAGCCGATCTTCGCGAATTGCTTGACGCCGACGCCATCGCCGAAGTGGAAGAGACCGCGCAGTGTCTTGCCGAAAATTATCGCGTCCGCTCCGTCGACGGCATCCACGATCTCTGTCTCAAGCTCGGCGATCTGTCGCGAGATGAACTTGGGCGCCGCGTCGCCTCGCCCGACCTGCTCACCCATGTAGA
>JANXQR010000481.1 GCA_025353435.1 Acidobacteriota bacterium
CGGTTGCGCGAGACGCGGGCGCAGCGGTCAACAGAAGGACGAGGAGCAGGAAGCGAAAAGACGGCGAGCCGAAGACGCAATGCATGCGGGCACCCTCTCGAATGGAAGCTGAAAAACCAGTTTGAAGAAGTGTACCGCTGATGGGGAGCTTACGAACCTGTTTCTCTTTCCTCTTCGAGCACTTCATCCAGCAATCCGCGGAGCGAGGAGGCGCGGGCGTGGCCGACACGGGTGGCCGATCCGGCTTCTCCAGTCCGTGAAAGGTCATCAGCAAGATTGAGAGCGGCGAGAACGGCTACACGCAACGAGTCGACGGTGCGGCCCTGTGCGGCGACGGCGCGCATCTTGGCGTCGACCTGCGCGGCAAGCGATCGGATGTGTTCGGCGTCCTGGCCAGAGAGGTGGTAGGTCTGGTCGTAGATCTCAACGGTGACGTAATTGGTCGGGCTCTGTTCCATCAGCGGCCTCAGGCCTCCAGGGCATCGAGTTGCGAAAGGAGCCGCTCCACGCGCTGCCGCACCTGGTCGCGCTCTGTGCGCAGGGCATCGACTTCCTTTTGCAGGTTCTCAAATTCCCGCTTTTGATTTTCGGTGGACTGTGTGTGTTCGGCAACCCTGGCTTCAGCAAGCCTGGCGCGCTCGTCGGCCGCGGCGCGAGCCAGCCGTTCGCGCTTCACAAGGTTCACGGCGCGCAGGATTCTTTCCTCGAGGGCGGAAAACTCGTCCACGCTGAGCGCCAGAGTGCCCGGCTGTGCGGCCGCGGTCTCCGGCTTCTGCTCAGGCCGGCCGTCGTTGCCAGCTTCAGGACCCCAGGTAAACTCCGACATCGAAAACCTCCGTGCTTGGGCACTCATCGCAGTATAGCTCCCTGATTGGCGGTGCAAAACTCAGGTGCGCAAGCGGCCGCCCGCTTTGGCAACCGCTTCGATCAAGCGCGTGTGAAAGGCTTGCAGCTCTTCGTCACGCAGGGTGCGATCAGGCGCCTGGAAGGTGACGCCGAGCAGCAGCGAATATTCGCGTGCGCCGAGTTTGGCATCGCGGAATACTTCGCGAGCGCGCCAATCGACCAGTTCGGGAATCTGCAATGCCGCGATGGCCTGATCGATGTGCTCCCAGGGGACGCTCTGGTCGAGGATGAGCGAATAGTCACGGCGTACCGGTTGGAAGCGGGAGATGTCTCGCGCAGCCGGTTTGCGGAGCGGCAGTTTGTAGAGGCGATCGAGGTAGACTTCGCCGAGCAACACGGTGTCTTTGAGCTTGCGAGCGGCGGCCTCGCCGGGATGCAACTGGCCGAACCAGCCTACGGTAGTACCGTCCACGACAATGCGCGCGGAGCGGTAAGGATGCAGCCAGGGAGGTGTCAGGCCCGCCTCTGATGGGAAGCGATCGAAGTAGATGGTGTCTGCCTGGAAGCGGGCAAGCAGCTGCTCGACGGCGCCCTTCAGATCGTGGAATTCAATGGGGCGCGGAGGATGCAGGGCGCCTTGCTCGGGAATGCTGCCGGCTGCGCCGAAGGCCAGGGCGGGGCGTTCCTCCACTTTTTCCGTGGTGCCGCTGAAGGCAGTGCCGAGTTCAAACAGGCGCACATCACTGACATCGCGGTGGAGATTGCCGGCAATCATGCTGAGCACGCCGGGAATGAGCGATGGTCGCATGACGCCAGCTTCTTCGCTGAGAGGATTGCCCAGCGGAACGGCGAGGCCGGGTTGTGGCGCGGTGAGTGCGGCGTCGGCTGCGGAGCAGAAGGTACTTCCGATGGCCTCGTGAAAGCCAGCGGCGAGCAGCGTGCGGCGGACTGCGGATTCGGATTCTGCCCACGGCAAGGCGCGGACACCTTCGCCAAATGCAGGAAGAGTGTTGGCGAAACGGTTGTAGCCGTAGACGCGCGCGACTTCTTCGATAAGGTCGATCTCGCGATCGAGATCGAGGCGCCAACTGGGAAGCGAGACGTGCCATGCTTCGTTGTTGCTCGCAGGCTGGGGCAAGAGGCCGCATCCGAGTGCGGTGAGCACGTTTTCGACAATGGC
>JANXQR010000489.1 GCA_025353435.1 Acidobacteriota bacterium
GAAGGCATCACCGGCGAACCGCTCATGGCCTTCGTCAACGATGAGCTATTCCTCTCGCTCAAGGAACTGTCAGGCACGGCCAAGGACGGACGCCGTCGTGTCGTGCGGGATGTCTTCGAAGATGCCTACAACTATATGAAGTCCGGCCAGCTCATGCGCCAGGTGATCAACAAGATCAACGGCATCGACTTTAACAACCTGACCGAGCGCCAACATTTCGGTGATATCTACGAACAGATCTTGACGGATCTCCAGAGTGCCGGCAATGCGGGCGAGTATTACACGCCTCGCGCCGTCACCGCCTTTATGGCGGATCGTATTGATCCACATCCAGGCGAGATTCTCTTCGACCCAGCCTGCGGCACCGGTGGCTTTCTCACCTGCGCTATCCGTCACATGCGCGAGCGCTACGTGAAGAAACCAGCCGATGAACAGAAAATGCAGTCGGCCCTGCGCGCCTGCGAGAAAAACAGCTCCCGCACATGCTCTGCGTGACGAACATGCTGCTACACGGCATCGACGACCCCTCATTCGTCCGCCACGACAACACATTGGTCCGGCCCTACATCAGTTATGGCCAGTCCGACCGAGTGGACATCGTGCTTACTAATCCGCCCTTTGGTGGCAAGGAAGAGGATGGGATCGAAAGCAACTTTCCTAAGCACTTCCAGACCCGTGAGACGGCGGATCTTTTCCTTGCCCTTATCGTGCGCCTGCTCAGATCCGGCGGTCGCGCCGCCGTGGTGCTGCCAGATGGCTCGCTGTTCGGCGAAGGCGTCAAGACGCGGTTGAAGGAACATCTGATGGAGGAGTGCAACCTCCACACGATTGTGAGGCTGCCCAACAGCGTCTTCAAACCCTACGCCAGCATCGGCACGAATCTTTTGTTCTTCGAGAAGGGCGAGCCGACCAAAGACATCTGGTTCTACGAGCACCGCATTCCCGAAGGGCAAAAAGCTTACTCGATGACCAAACCCATCCGCGTCGAGCACCTCCAGCCCTGCGTAAAATGGTGGGGAGGCGCTAAACGCAAAAGCCGCAAGGAAACTGAAGTCGCTTGGAAGGTGACCGCCGACGAAGTCAAAGCCCGCGGCTACAACCTCGACATCAAGAACCCGCACACCGTCGTAGACGACCACGGCGATCCGGAAGAACTACTGCAGAAACTCGACGCGGCCGAAAAAGAAACTGCCAGTCTACGCGACCAGCTCAAGGTCATTCTGGAAAAGGCGCTGCTCCGATGAATCCGGTGCAACTCCTCAGTCATTTTGACCGCATCAGCGACGCGCCTGACGCCATCCCGCATCTTCGCCGCTTCATCCTCGATCTGGCTGTGCGGGGAAAATTGATTGAGCAAGACCCGAGGGACGAACCCGCGTCCGAACTCCTCAAGCGGATTCAGGCGGAGAAAGAACGACTGGTTAAGACAGGTGAAATCAGGAAGGGAAATCCGTTCCCAAGAGTTGAAGACGACGAAGCTCCATTTGCCTCACCGGCGGGATGGGAATGGGTAAGGATTCGGCAGGTAACGAGTGATCGCGGGCAAGCGACTCCTGACAATGACTTCACCTACATCGACGTGACTGCGATCAACAAGGAGGTCGGTCGCGTTGCCAACGCGAAGGTTCTCTCAGCCAGTGATGCTCCGAGCCGAGCACGTAAATTGGTGAGAACAGGCGATGTTCTATACTCCTGTGTCCGACCTTACCTTCTGAATATCGCCGTCATTGAGAGCGACATCGTTCCGTCGCCCATCGCAAGCACTGCGTTCGCAGTCCTCAACGGATTCGGCCTGGTACTCTCAACGTATCTTTGGATCGTCCTGCGAAGTCCATTTATGGTTGAGTGTGTCGAGGGCAAGATGCGCGGACAAGCATATCCTGCGATCAACGATTCAGACTTTGCTCTGCTCCCGTTGCCTCTCCCACCCCTTGACGAACAACAGCATATCGTCTCCAAGGTGGAGGAATTGATGGCGCTGTGTGATCGGCTGGAGGCGGCGCAGGCGGAGCGGGAGAGCCGACGGGATCGTCTGGCGGCAGCGTCCCTGCATCGTTTGAACAACGGCGCCGACGCTGACGCCTTCCGCGAGCACGCCCGCTTCTACTTCAACCGTCTCCGGCGTCTCACCACCCGACCAGAACACATCCAGGAACTGCGCCAAACCATCCTCAACCTCGCCATCCGCGGGAAGCTCGTCCCTCAAGACCCCAACGACGAACCCGCGTCAGAATTGCTCATACGCATCCAGTCGGAAAAAGCACGGCTGCTGAAGGAAGGGAAGATTAGCTCCGAGAAACCACCGATTCCCGCTCGTGCGGACGAGTTGGCTTTTGAGCTAAAGCCGGGATGGCAGGCTGCAAGAATCAGTCAGATTCTCGTTGAGCTGCAAACAGGCCCCTTTGGCAGTTCGCTACATCAGAGCGACTACCAGAAGGGTGGGATTCCTGTGATCAACCCGGCGTCTATCAAGAACGAACGCTTAGTTCCTGTCGAGAGCATGGCTATAGGACCGACAACTCTAAAGAGATTATTCACATTCAAACTTCGGGCAGGCGATATCGTAATGGCGCGTCGGGGAGAAATGGGCCGATGCGCGGCTGTAACTAAGAAGGAAAGTGGATGGCTATGTGGCACTGGGAGTCTGATTCTCAGGCTTCCGAAATTTGTTTTTCCTCAATTCTTTGTAACTCTCATAGGTTCCCCTTTTGTTCGCGAATATCTTGGTAGCTCAGCGGTCGGAGCAACCATGCAAAACCTTAATCAGTCCATTCTGCTTAATTTGGTCATCGGTCTTCCGCCCTTCGCTGAACAGCACCGCATCGTCGCCAAAGTCGAAGAATTGATGGCGCTCTGCGACCAGTTGGAAGCGCAGATCACCACTACCCAAACCGAAAGCCGTCGCCTCATCGAAGCCATCCTTCATGTTGCATTGAGCCCCCTGTTGACCAACGATATATCCAGGGCCACGCACTCTTCTCCGAAAATGGTCGGGGCTCACACGTTGGCTGCTTCCATGGGGCGCCCCAACAAACATTTCGCTCGCGCTTTGCTGTCAGCCGAAATCGTCCATCAGCTTCATGCCGAGCCAACTTTCGGACGGACGAAGCATCAGAAAATTCTTCACCTCTGTGAGCATATTGCACGAATCGAAGAAATGTCCGGTGAATATCCTCGAGAGGCAGCAGGCCCACTTGATAATCGCATGATCTATTCGGTTGCAGCCGAGCTGAAGAAGCAGCGTTGGTATGAGGAATATCGCCGCCCGCAATTTGGTCATGGCTACAAACCATTGGGAAAGGCTGGGGGCCATCGAAAATATCTAGAGAGGTATTGGCCTGACAAACTGTCTGTCATTCGTCGGCTAGTGGATATCATGCGAACGTGGGACACGGATCGGTGCGAAATTTTCGCCACTGCTTATGCGGCATGGAATGATCTCCTTATCTGGAAGCGAGAACCAAGCGACGAAGCGATTCTCGAAGAGGTTCTTGGAAGATGGCATGAGCGCAAGAAGCGCTTCTCGGAAGAGCGGTGGCGGGCGACAATTGATTGGATAAGAAAAGAAGGATTCATTCCAGTCGGCTTTGGCAAGCCAACTAAACAACTAGCGAATACCTGAGGGGTGTATGAGCGACAAAGCAAACTTTAAGGTGGACCCCCGTCTCGCGAAGCTACTTGGTGAGAGCTACCGCTCTACGGAACAAGCGCTAAAGGAACTTGTGGACAATTCTTGGGATGCGGATGCAACGGTGCTCGCTATCACGCTGCCCGATCCAATGACTCAAAATCCTATTGTTATAGAGGATGACGGGAGTGGAATGACGGAGCAGGAGCTGCGGAATGAATACCTTGTAGTCGCAAACGACCGACGTTCGCGTAAAGGCGAGCGCACCACTCGCTTGAAGCGACTCGTCAAAGGACGGAAGGGTATCGGGAAGTTCGCTGGCCTGATGGTCGCGGATGTCATGGAAATACAGACGACTACGCGCGGCATCACGACACGAGTTATCATTTTGAAAAAGAACTTGCTAAATGCCACACGTGACTTGGAGCGTATCGACCTGCCTCTTACCGTCGAACCCGCGCCTGAAGGTGTTTCGGGTACGAAGGTTACGCTCGTTGGCCTTAATCAACGCTACGAGTTCCCGCTTCCAGAGAAACTTAAGAGCCTCCTCATGCTTGAATATGGACGGGAGGAAGACATCCGCATCGCTGTAAACGGCGAGTTTCTCAGTCTGGAGGATCTGCCAGGCGAACAGTTCATAAAGGAAGAAATTGTAGCTGAGGCAGGAGCAATCCGACTTAAATTCAAAGTCACCGATGGTACAAAGCCGATGAAACGGGCCGGAATAGCGATTCGTGTGGGCGGCAAAATCGTGGGGAGGCCGGGCTTTTTTGGTTTGGAGGATGATCCAGAGATTCCGCCAAAACTGTTGAAGAAGATTTATGGCGAGGTCGAGGCTGACGCCTTGGTGGACAGCGTGACGGCTGATTGGGGCGATCTAGTGGAGAACAGCAAGGCGTTTCAGGCACTGAAGTCGGTCATCCGGACCCACCTCAGAAATGCGGTGGAGGAGGTCTTCAAGCGCGAGGTCGATCTCCAGCGCGCCCGCATCCAAAGAAAAATTGACTTTCGTCTCGCCGAGATGCCGGAACATCGCCGCCGGTTCGCAAAAATCGCTCTGGAGAGGGTAATGAGGCGCTTCTACGGAGAGAGCGAAGACAAGGTTGAGGCTGTAGTCTCCGTTGTCCTCGACGCGTTTGAAAAAAACGAATACTGGCAAGTGCTGAATGAAATCGACAAAAGCAAAGACGCTGACGTAGAGGTATTCGCTTCCGCACTTGAGGACTTTGGCCTGCTCGACATGGCCTTGGTCGCAAGTCAGACCGCGAGCCGTCGTAAGCTGCTCGATCACCTAGAAAGTCTCGTCAGAAATCCCAAGACGATCGAGAAGAACGTCCATAGCGTCATCGAACGAAACCTCTGGCTGCTCGGTTATGAGTATTCCCTCATTGCTTCCAACAAGACCCTCGCCAACACCATCGAGACGTATGCGGCCGAGAAGTTCACAGGCGGGCGGGCGGCAAAACGCCCAGATCTGTTCCTTGCGCAAAACCTGCGAGGCGGTTATCTTCTAATTGAGTTCAAGCGTCCGTCGAAGGAAATCTCCCGCGTCGATCAGAACCAAGCCGCCCAATATCGCGACGATCTTGAGCCACGTTTTGGCCCAATTCACATTCTCCTGCTGGGGAAAGGCCGGGCTTCGTCTGCTCTGCTCCAGAACGATCCTCCGCGGCTAAACGTTTTTGGCTATGAAGCACTCATCAGTTCTGCGCGCAACCAGCATGATTGGCTGCTTGCTGAACTGACAAGTAATGGCAGTAGTGTATCCTCTCCTTCGGATAATTAAGGAGTGGGAGGTTGACAGTGTGTTCAGAGTTGGGGGCCAGGCATGAGTATTGACTTATTTATAGACCGCGCGGAAAGAGCGAGCTCCCGATCGCCACACGCCACCCCCGTTTCGCTTGATGACTGGTGCTTGCCAGGCGCTGAACGGCGGGCCACGCGAGACTGGCGAGAGAAGCGCGAGAGGCAAGATCCGTCACCTGGGGGATTGCTTGCAGAGGATTGTCGGATTCGTCTCGGGGGCAGCGATCTTGTCGAGCAAGTCCATTCTGCGAGTTCGGCGAAAGGGCAAGCCGCTCTTGCTCGGACACCGTATCCTGTATACAATACAGCATCGACTGTAGCCTATGGAGGTGTTCTATGTCGGTGAGATTAAACATTACAATGGACAATGATGTGTATGCGAGGCTCAAGAAAGAAGTGCCTCCTAAGAAACTCAGCGCCTTTATTGCGGGGGCCGTCCGCGCCAAACTTCATCCGGATGCCAAAGCGCTGAACGCCGCTTACCAAGCCGCCCGCAAGGAACGATGGAGGACAAGCTTAGGCGAGGATTGGAAGCACATTGACGACGAAAGCTGGCCCAAGTGAGGCGGATACCACGGCGCGGGGATGTGTACTGGGTGGCGCTGGACTCGACGCTCGGGTCAGAGATTCAGAAAACTAGGCCGGCGGTGATTGTCTCAAATAACTCCTGCAATGCCTTCGGTGCACGTGTTGTGGTGTTGCCACTCACCAGTAATGTGGATTCCCTCTATCCTGGCGAAGCGCTCGTGACTGTGAAGGGGAAGCCATCGCGTGCATTAGGCGATCAGATCCGATCGCTGGACAAATCTCGATTGCGTTCCAAGATTGAGACTCTCAGTCAGGATGAGCTGGCAGCAGTCGAGGAAGCGGTTCGCATTACTCTTGGTCTGTGGCCCTAACGTAGGTTTTTCCAATCTCGTACCATACGGTATCAGCTACTAGCTCTTCACTCCTTCACCGTCATAGTTATCGAGATCGATTTTAAGGGATTGTCGAATTCGTCGCGAGGGGCGGCGACGATCTTGTCTACTACTTCCATGCCTCGAAAGACCTCGCCGAAGACGGTGTAGGTGCGGTCC
>JANXQR010000497.1 GCA_025353435.1 Acidobacteriota bacterium
CCCAAATCAGCGCACTCAACCAGCAGGGCACTGCCCGCAACGCGTTCCTGCGCCTCCGCTCTCTCATCAATATGGCCGGCGGCAACCTCGACGGCGCCCTCTCTGACATCAAGGAAGCCGTCGCCCTCAGCCCACACGATCGCGACAACCTGCAGCAGAACGGCGACATCCTCATGAAGCTTGGCCGCGCCGAAGACGCCATCAACGTCTACAAGCAGGTTCTCACCATTGATCCCAACAATCGCTTCGCGCTCATCTCGCTCGGTTATGCCTCCCGTTCCGCCGGCCGCACTGACGACGCCGAACGCTACTTCAAGAAGCTCGCCCAGGTCGATCCCAATTCCCACATCCCCTATCTCGCCCTCGGCGACCTCTACACCTCGCGCCGCGACTTCACCCCCGCGCAAGCCGCCTACAGCAAGGCCTACGCCATCAGTCCCAAACACGCCCTCATCGTTGCCGGCGGCATGAACGCCGCCATTGAAGCGCACAACCTCAACCTCGCCGGCGATTGGTTCAAGCGCGTCACCGATCCCATGCTCACCGAGCCCCAGATCCTCCGCGAGCAAGAACGCTACCTCTCCTTCTCAGGCGATTACCAAAAATCCGAACAGGTCGGCGAGCAAGCACTCAAATTGCTCCCCACCGATCGCGACGTCATCGTCTACCTCGGCTACGACCTCCTCCACATGGAGCGGTGGGACGACCTCCTCCAGCTCACTGCAAAGTACAACGACGTTCTCCCCAAAGAGCCGGACATCCCGCTGCTGGCCGGCTATGGGCACAAGCACACGGGCCAGCGCGAAGCCGCCGCCAAGGACTTCACTGAAGCCATTGCGCGAGATCCCCATGCCACCACGGCCTACGTCAATCGCGGCTACATGCTCAACGATCTCCATCAGCCCCAGGAGGCAGCGGTTGACTTTGAGACCGCGCTCAAGCAGGAGCCCAAAAACGGCGAAGCGCATCTCGGCCTCGCCTACTCGGATCTCGACCTGCGCAAAGCCACAGCCGCCCTCCGCAATGCCGACCTTGCTGAAAAAGAGCTGGGCGACTCCCGCGATCTCCACGTAATCCGCGCCACCGCCTTCGGCCGCCTGGACTCGCTGGGCAAGGCCGCCAATGAATATCGCGTGGCCCTCCGCTTCACCCCCGATGACCCCGCGCTTCACCTCGGCCTCGGCAACACCATGTTCGCTGAGCGCCGCTATCACCCGGCCATCGACGAGTTCCAGATCGCCGCCAAGGCCGACCCGCAAGACCCCGAAATCGACGCCATGCTGGCCCGCTCCTACGCCAACCTCGACGACCACGAAAACACCATGCACTTTGTCGAGCTAGCCGAGCGCAACGCCTCCACCAAGCCCGCCAATTCCAATGCGGTGGATGACGCCAGGCTTAGCAATATCTACGTCGAAACCGGACAGGCTCTCAACACTCTCGGTGAGCAAAACGCCGCCATCGAACGCTTCACCCGCGCCCTCGACGCGCCCCACAGCGATCGCGTCGCCGTCCGTTTTGCCATCGCCCAAACCATGGCCCAGCAGGGCCACAACGACGACGCCCAGCGCCAGGTCGCCCTTGGCCTTATGGAAGCCGGCGCTGGCGCAACCTCGCCCGTCTCGGGCGCACAGTTCATTCAGGCTGCCGACGTCTTCCGTGGCATGCATGAGTACGAGCTTTCCCAGGGATATCTCGAACGCGCCCGCAAAGCCGGCGCTCCTGATCCTGCCGTGCGCATCGGCATGGCCAACAACTATCTCGCCATCGGCGACACCATGCGCGCCAAGGCCGAGCTCGACGCCGTCAAAGCCTCATCGGACGGCGATCCCGACTACCAGTTCCTTCTCGCCCAAGCCAATGTCTTCCGGCAGGAGCATCGCAGCGCACAGGCGCAAACCTCCTTCGCGCAAGCCTCCAATGCTGAAGGCGAAGACCTCACCGCCCAGGAGGGCCTCCTCGAGACCGGCGGCGAAGAAGGCTACAGCATCAACCCCAAACTCAGCCTGCTCTCCAACTTCAGCATCGACCCCATCTTCGAAGATTCCACCGTCTACGTCCTCGACTCCAAGCTCGATGCAACTTCACCCGTCTCCAGCACGAACCCCGGCCTGCTTCCTCCGCCGCGTTCCTCCACCCAGACGCAGTGGACCGCCGCTTATCACTTGCATTTCAATTTCCTTCCTCCCGTCAGCGGCTTCTACCAGGTGCGCAACTCGCGCGGCTCCATCTCCGTTCCCGCCACCAACTCCATCGTCAGTCGCAACACCATTGACAACACCTTCAACTTCGGCGTCAATCCCACCATCCGCCTCGGCACCAACACCCTCACGCTCAACAGCGGCATCCAAGCCACCATCCGCCGTGACGCATCCTCTCCCGCGGAGATCAATCAGAACCTGCTTCGTGAATTCACTTACATCACCAGCAGTTCGTTCTTCAACGTGCTCTCCTTCTCCGGTTACGTCATTCACGAGCACGGCCCGTTCACTAACAACGGACAAAACTCCGCACAGAACACGGCCGCACTCGACTTCCGCGTCGGCGCACCCTGGGGCAAAACCGCGCTGGTTACCGGCTGGGGTTTTAGCGACCAGAAATTCTCACCGAAAAATTATGAGAACCACTTCACGTCCTCATACATCGGACTCGAACGCCGTTTCGGATCGCACATCAACGTCCGCGGCATGGTTGAGGATCTCCGCGCCTGGCGCGTCTTCGGCGCCAACTCCGCCATCGCGCAAAATCTCCGCCCCGCGGCCTTCGTCGATTTCACACCACGCAAAAATTGGGAGATCCAGGCGTCGTCGTCCTACTCCAGCACCCGCGGATTCCACATCTATGACGCAACGCAGAACGGCTTCTCCGTCTCCTACGCGCGACCCTTCCTCCGCAAAATGACTGACGCAGGCGGCCCCGTCACCTACAGCTATCCCCTGCGCTTTTCCGCGGGCGTGCAGCAAGAAACTTTCTTTAATTTTTCCAGCGGCCATGGCCAGCAACTGCGGCCTTATTTCAGCATCACAATATTCTGAGGCGGTATACCCATGAAGATATGTCTGGTCGGAACATTTCCCCCCAGTGGGCGCCAGTTGAACGAGTACTCGTTCCACATTGCCCGCGAGCTGAGTCGCAACCCGGAAGTCGAGTTGACTATCCTCGCCGACCAGCTTGACGCCTACGACTTCGCAACCGATGCCAACGGCAAGCCGCTCAACATCAGCAGCCAACCCGAGCTCGAAGGCTTCAATGTCATACGCTGCTGGAAGTTCGGCAGCATGGAAAATCCGCTTCGCCTGCTCAATGCCATCCGCCGCATCAAGCCTGACGTGGTCTGGTATAACCTCGTCTTCTCCACCTTCGCCACGCCTGAAAATCCCGTAGCTGCATTCGCCGGCCTCTCCATCCCGGCACTCACGCGCGCCGCTGGCTTCTTTACTCACATCACCCTGCATCACATCCTGGAACACGTTGACTTCGCCGCCGCCGGCGTTAAGCGCGAACGCCTCTTCCGCGTGGGAATGGAAGTGGCCACGCGCATAATACTCAAATCGAATTCGGTTTCCGTCCTCCTCCCTGGCTATCACCACACGCTGGTGTCCAAATACGGCGCGCAAAACGTACTCCTCGGCACCCACGGCACCTTCGCCACAGCCCCCACGCCGCCTGACTTCACCAAGCGCGGTAACCCTGACAAGCGCCTCCTCGCCATCGGCCACTGGGGCACTTACAAGCGCCTCGAAACGCTCATGGAAGCCTTCCCCCTCGTGCTCGAAAAAATCCCCCAAGCACGCCTCATCGTCGCCGGCGCCAATCACCACACACGCGCCGGATACTGGGAGTCCATTCGCGAAGCACAGCCCAAACATCTGCCCATCGAGTTTCGCGGTTACGTCGCGGAAGAGGATATCCCCGAGCTCTACGGCTCAACCTCTGTCCTCGTGCTCCCGTACGACTCCGCCACCGGCTCCAGCGGCCCCGCTCACCAGGCATGCGAGTTCGGCATCCCCATCGTCAGCGCCGACCTGCCCGACTTCCGCGGCATGGCCCACGATGAAGACATGGCCATCCGTTTCTACCAGGTCGGCAACGCCCGCCACCTCGCCAATCAGATCATCGAAATCCTCGAGTCGCCCGAACTCGAGCGCAACATGGCGCTGCACAACTTCAACGCCGGCGTTGAAATGACCATGACCAACGTCATCAACAACTATCTCCGCTGGTTTGACATCAACCTGGCCAAACGCGGCCTCCGCAGCTCCGGAACCCACGCCGAACCCAACTGGCGCGTGCAGCCCAAGTTGGTCACCCAGCACAACGAGTCCCTCGACACCCAGCCACCTTTCGAGCCCGCATTCGCGGATGCAAGCAACGCGACAGACAACCAACCCTGACACGCACCGCACCGCTCCTCCATGGCCCACGCTCCACTCGTTCGTGAGTCGAACTGCGGTCAATATTCCTAAAGCTCGAAACGCGCGTCAGCCCTGTTCTTGTCAGTTCAGCATGTGGAGCAGCCGACGGCCTCAATCGGAATCGGCAGTGGGGCCCCCTCGAGCGCTGAAACTCTCTGCGGAGCACAGCAGGCTTTTCCGAGACGCGCCAGGTCTGCTTGCATTGATTTCTCTTTCCCAATAACTGCCAGCGTCTCGCGAAGGATTCTGGAAGCGCCTGCATTTGCCGGCTCGACGATTTTGTAATGCATCCACTTCCCCTCGCGGCGTGCAGTGACGATGCCAGCGCGCCGAAGGTAGGCAAGATGTCGTGAAATCTTGGGCTGGCTTTGCCCGAGTATCTCCACGAAATAGCAGACGCACACTTCCTTTCCATTCATCAGGTTCAAAAGCCTGAGACGGGTGCGATCGGCGAGCGCGGCAAACAGCAGCGCCAGGTCGTAGCTTTTCGGGGAAATACTCACGCTTGAATTATATGCGTGTTGACAGATATGTCTAGTCGCGAATACATTCGCTTTAGCGTATGCAAGGAGAGCCGTTATGGAATCGACGTCAACCGTTCAGGAACAGGTCAAGGAAAAGTACGGCAGCGCCGCGCGCGCCGTAGCGCAGTCCGGCAGCGTGCAGGCATGTTGCGATCCCGGCCTTCGGTGTTGCGATCCGATCACCACCAATCTCTACAGTGCCGATCAAACCGGGATCATTCCGGAGAAGGCCGTCCTGGCTTCGCTTGGATGCGGAAATCCGACCGCACTGATCCATCTTCAACCTGGAGAAACCGTTCTTGATCTTGGCTCCGGCGGCGGCATCGACGTTTTACTCTCGGCTAAGTGCGTCGGTCCATCCGGCAAAGCATACGGTCTTGACATGACGGACGATATGCTGGCGCTCGCCCGCGAAAACCAGAAGCAGGCGGGAGCGACGAATGTCGAGTTCCTGAAAGGTGAAATCGAGAACATTCCTCTGCCTGACAACTCTGTTGATGTCATCATCTCGAACTGCGTCATCAATCTTTCAGCCGACAAAGATCGTGTTCTCCGTGAAGCCTTCAGAGTGTTAAAGCCCGGCGGACGATTCGCGGTCTCCGATGTGGTCGTGCGCGGCAGCGTGCCGGACGCTGTCCGCAAAAGCATGTTGCTCTGGGTTGGCTGTATCGCCGGCGCGCTCCAAGAGAGCGAGTACATCGCCAAGCTGACGGGCGCCGGATTCGAGGATGCAACGGTCGAGCCGACGCGCGTTTACAGCGTAGAGGATGCCCGGCAGTTCCTTACGGAGGCTGGCGTTGACGTTGACGCGATCGCTCCCCAGGTGAATAACAAGTTCTTCGGCGCCTTCGTCCGGGCCAACAAACCAAAAGCCGCCTGCTGCCAACCTGGTTGCTGCACGCCCGCTCTCGCTCGAGCGAAGGAATAGAAATTATGGCCGATCATTACAACGTTCTGTTCCTCTGCACCGGCAACTCTGCGCGCTCAATCATGGCTGAAGCAATCCTGAACCACAAAGGTAATGGCAAGTTCTCGGCTTACAGCGCTGGCAGCCATCCCACCGGGCAGCCACGACCGGAGGCACTGCAGCAGATCGAGCCGGCTGGACTCTCGACGGCTGGCCTGCGCAGCAAATCCTGGGACGAGTTCTCCGGGCCGGATGCACCCAAGCTCGACTTCGTTTTTACTGTTTGCGACAACGCGGCAAAGGAGCAGTGTCCGTTCTGGCCGGGGCAGCCGATGACGGCGCACTGGGGCATCGCCGATCCCGCAGCAGTCAAAGGAACTCCAGAGGAGATCGCCCGTGCGTTCCGTGATGCTTTCGCAGTGCTTGATCGCAGGATCGGGTTGTTCCTCTCGCTGCCGTTGGCAACGCTTGAGGCCATGGCAATCAAGCGCGAAATCGACGGGATTGGCAATCCATAGGAGCTAAGGTGAAAAAGAGTCGATTGTCATTTCTGGATCGCTACCTGACGGGATGGATCTTCGCCGCCATGGTGTTCGGCGTCGCTCTTGGCGGGCTTGTTCCTGGAGTCGTGCCATTCCTGAATCGCTTCAGCATCGGCACAACGTCGGTCCCTATCGCGGCGGGGTTGATTCTTATGATGTATCCGCCGTTCACGCGTGTCCGCTACGAAGAACTCCACGAGGTGTTCCGCAACAAGCGCGTGCTAGGCCTGTCGCTGGTGCAGAACTGGCTCATTGGCCCAGTCCTCATGTTCGCACTGGCTATCGTATTCCTGCGAGGGTATCCGGAGTACATGGCCGGGCTCATCATGATTGGGCTCGCCCGCTGCATCGCCCTGGTGATCGTGTGGAACGAATTGGCGAAGGGAGATACACAATACGCAGCCGGCCTCGTTGCGTTCAACTCGCTGTTCCAAGTCCTCTTTTACTCGGTCTACGCGTGGGTGTTCATTACGGTTCTCCCCGGCTGGTTCGGTCTGCGCGGAACTGTGGTCAACGTCTCCATCGGTGAGATCGTAAAGAGTGTCTTCGTCTACCTGGGCATTCCCTTGATCGCCGGCTATCTCACGCGTACCGTTCTGACTCGAGCCAAGGGACGCGAATGGTACGACCGAAACTTCGTGCCGCGAGTGGCGCCGATGACGCTGATCGCTCTGCTGTTCACCATCGTTGTCATGTTCTCTCTCAAAGGCAGCTATATCGTGCGTCTGCCCCTGGACGTTCTGAGGATCGCAATACCGCTCTTGATTTACTTCGTGGTTATGTTCCTGGTGTCGTTTTACATGGGCAGGAAACTCGGCGCTGATTACTCCAAGACAACAACGCTCGCTTTCACGGCCGCGTCAAACAACTTCGAGCTGGCAATCGCTGTTGCCGTCTCGGTGTTCGGCATCAACTCGGGCGCGGCGTTCGCCGCCGTAATCGGCCCTCTTGTTGAAGTACCAGTGATGATCGCCTTGGTTAATCTGGCGCTATTTTTCCAGCGCCGGTACTTCGATACTGCGGAGCCGGGCGAGGTTCTGGTCAACCTCAATTGACGCATGATCGCCAAGGCGCGAATCGAGCATCTGTGAGACCGATCCTGGAATTCCGACCGTATCCCCGCCAACCAGGACATTACCCATTTTTTGAGTTGCGGAAGGGTTGGCCGCGGGACCGCTGAGCGCCACGGTACGGGGCCGGCCTGCTAGCCATTTTCCAAGCGTCTTCAGTCTCAACCGCGAAGGCCGCGAACACTCCCCCAGTGCCCGCGGCCTCCGTTGGACCATCCTTGCTAGTCCTAGTCACACCTTATGCCGGTTGCTGACCGAGCCCCTTTG
>JANXQR010000503.1 GCA_025353435.1 Acidobacteriota bacterium
CCAACGCCGGGCTACCGGTGCCTCCGGGCTTCACCATCCAGACCGAGGCCTGCCGCGAGTACATGCGGGGCCAGGTGAGCCCTAACGTGGACGCCGAGATGCTTTCTGCTCTCGAACGGCTGGAACGTCTGCAGGGGCAGAAATTGGGCGTGGGCGAAAACCCGCTGCTGGTTTCGGTCCGTTCGGGCGCAAAGTTTTCCATGCCCGGCATGATGGATACGATTCTTAACCTAGGCCTGAATGACAAGGCCGTCGAAGCGCTGGCCGTCCGCAGCAACAATCCCCGCTTTGCGTATGACTCCTACCGGCGCCTCATCCAGATGTTCGGCGACGTAGTTCTCGACGTCCCCAAGAAGAAGTTTGAACACATCTTCGACGGCGTTAAGGAACGCGAAAAGGTCAAATTTGACTACGAACTCAAGCCAGAGGCGTTGCAAAGCATCATCAGCGAGTACAAGAAGCTGGTGAAAAAGGAAACTGGCAAGGATTTCCCGCAAAATCCATTAGATCAACTAGTTGCGGCCAGGGACGCAGTTTTCCGCAGCTGGCAAAACGACCGCGCCAAGACCTACCGCCGCATCAACCACATTGATGATTGGCTGGGCACAGCGGTGAATATGCAGGCCATGGTGTTCGGCAATCTGGGTGAGAATTCGGGAACTGGCGTCGGATTTACCCGGAATCCGGCCACCGGAGAGCGGATTTTCTTCGGCGAATACCTGATGAACGCACAGGGCGAGGATGTGGTCTCGGGGGTTCGGACTCCTATGCCCATCAGCGAGCTTGAAAAGGCTATGCCGTTGGTATACGACCAGTTACGCACCATCACCTGGAAGATGGAAAAGCACTATCGCGATATGCAAGACTTCGAATTCACCATCCAGGACGGCAAGCTTTACATGCTGCAGACGCGGAATGGAAAGCGGACCGGGCTGGCGGCGGTAAGGGTGGCTATCGATATGGTTCGAGAGGGGTTAATCACGCAGGAAGAGGCTATTTTCCGCGTGGAACCGAACCAGCTTTATGACTTTCTGGTGCCGCGGCTGGATGAAAAGGGAGCCAAAATCGACGTATTGGCTACTGGGCTTCCCGCTTCGCCAGGGGCGGCTGTCGGACAGATCGTGTTTACGGCTGAAGATGCCGTGAAGCACCATGCCAAGGGCGACTATCCCACGATCATCCTGGTGCGCGGCGAGACCACGCCCGAGGATATTGCGGGCATGGAAGTGGCTGCAGGCATTCTCACTTCGCGCGGCGGCATGACATCGCACGCAGCGGTGGTGACACGCGGCATGGGCAAGTGCTGCGTGGCCGGAGCAGGCGATTGCGTTGTTGACGAAAACCGCAAGGAATTGCGCGTAAAGGGCAAAACCTTCAAGCAGGGCGACTGGCTCTCGCTCGACGGCACAACGGGCCGTGTAATCGATGGCAAGCTGAACACGATTCCAGCGCGCCCTGATGACCCAGAGCTGGTTCGGTTCATGAGCTGGGTCGACCCCGTTCGCACACTGAAAATCCGCGCCAACGCCGACGTACCCCGCGACGCCAAAACGGCTCGCATGTTCGGGGCCGAAGGCATTGGGCTGTGCCGCACCGAGCACATGTTCTTTGCCGAGGGACGTATCGAGCACGTGCGCGCCATGATTCTGGCGCACACCGAGCCTGAGCGCCGCGAAGCACTGAAGAAGCTGCTGCCCATGCAGCGAGCCGATTTTGTGGGCCTGTTCAAGGCCATGGAGTCGCTGCCGGTAACGATCCGCCTGCTCGATCCGCCGCTGCATGAATTCCTGCCGCAGCGGGAAGAGCTGTTGGTCGAAATCCAGCATCTCGAAGACACAAAGCCTCGCTCGCCCAAGCTGAAGGAACTTCGCATCCTTCTGGCTCGCGTGCAGGAATTGCATGAAGTGAACCCGATGCTCGGGCTGCGCGGCTGCCGTCTCGGCATCACGTTCCCTGAGATCACGGAGATGCAGGCAAGGGCCATATTCGAGGCCGCGGTCAACGTCCAGAAGAACGGCGGCGAACCGCACCTTGAGATCATGATTCCGCTGATCAGCTCCATTGAAGAGATGCGCCACCAATCGGCAATCATTCGCCGCATTGCCGCGCAGGTCTTCAAGGAAAAGGGCGCGACGGTGGATTACATGGTGGGAACGATGATCGAGTTGCCGCGCGCTGCGTTGACGGCCGATCAGATTGCGGAGGAGGCCGAATTCTTCTCATTCGGCACCAATGACCTGACGCAAACCACTTACGGCATCTCTCGCGACGACATCAACCATTTCCTTCCGGCGTACCTGAAGGCCGGCATCTTCAAACACGATCCCTTTGCCACGCTGGACCAAGCGGGCGTGGGATCGCTGGTGAAGATGGCCACTTCAAAGGGACGCAACACACGGCCCAATCTCAAGGTTGGCATATGCGGCGAACACGGCGGCGATCCTGAGTCCGTCAAATTCTGCCACAAGATCGGGCTCAACTACGTATCCTGCTCGCCCTTCCGGCTGTTGACGGCAAGGCTTGCAGCTGCGCAGGCGGCACTCCAGGAAAAACTGACGGGGCCAGACCTGCACGGCAGCACAAACTGATCAACTGTCCGGCGAAACAGCAAGGGCGCGGTCGAATGATCGCGCCCTTGGTGCGTTTGGCCTGAAAATGCGGCGAGTGGACTGCAGCGAGCAAGAATGAATGATCCGCGGGAGCCGCGCCAAGCGATCCTTCGCAATTGAATTCTTTACGGGTCGTAACCGGCTTTATACTCGTTATCACCATCGTGGAAAACGCGGACTCACAGACGAATCCTTCACCAACCAAACATTCGCGTTTGTACAATCTCCGCTTGGCCGCCGGCGTGATTTTGCTCTTGCCGGCCATCTGGTTCAGTTGGAAGACCGTTGATGGCTTGGCCGCGCGCCGCGTGATCCGCACCGATCTGGCCGAGATCACGCACGCGCGCTATGGAATCCTGAGCGCCGACCAATGGCGCGCCTTCATCGGCCCGATGCTCAACGCGCAAGTCGACAAGCTCGATCTCAAGGGACAGAGCAAGAGTCTGCGGCCCATGGTTGAACGGTCGCTTTACACGCTGCTGGACACCATCAAAACGCAGATGACCTCGCCGAATGCCAAGGCAGGAGCCAAGCCTGGCGGCGCCAACCCGATGCTGGTGAACATGATCATCGCAACTCTGCGTCCGCACGTGCCGGAGTATACCGACGTGGTGATGGCGCAGCTAACGAAGGCGGACACGCAAAAAGGCTTCAAGGACTCGATCCGCGGCGTGCTGGCCGATGCGGTCAAGAACACGTTCAGTTCGACGGACATGACGGCGTATAACGACATCCTGAAGCGATATGGGTGTGGCCAGACCGGAACTGGGGGCACGGTTTGCGAGGAGACTCTTGAGAAACAGATCGCGGAAGCGGATACCAAGCTGACTCGCTACTATCTCACCGTGCTGGCATCGGCGGCGCTGGGGTTCATACTGCTGATGGCTGGCAAGCCGACGCTCTCGCGGGGCGCCGTGGTGGTGCTGATGTTGTTCTGCATTGCGATGCTGGTCGGCGGGGTGCTCAGCCCGATGCTGGAAGTGGAAGTACGCGTCACGAAGCTGGACGCAACTCTGCTCGGCACGCCCATCGAGTTTCGCGACCAGTCGTTGTACTACCGAAGCAAGACGGTGCTGGAGGTGTTTCAGACACTGATGCAGATGGGCCGGCCGGAGATGACGCTGGTTGGCGTGCTGGTGATCCTTTTCAGCGTGGTTTTCCCGGCGTTGAAGATGCTGGCGCTTGGCGCATGTGTCGCCCGACCGGCTCTGTTGCGTACCAACCGCCTGGTGAGGCTGCTGGCCTTCGAGCTATCCAAGTGGTCCATGGCCGACGTCATGGTGCTGGCCATCTTCATGTCCTTCGTCGCGTTCAACGGAGTTATCGGAAGCGCATTGAGCGGCTTGCACGATGTGCCGAATGTCCAACAAGTGCTGATTCCGACGAATGCTTCCAAGATCCTGCCCGGCTATTACTTGTTTATTGGCTTCTGCGTGTCGAGCATTTTCCTGTCGAGGAAGTTGGAGCGCGGGATGGCCAGTTCTACCTCCGAATCGGGCTAGACTCACCAATGGCGCTGCCGGCTCGCCGCAGGAGCGGCGGCGGGCTTCCCTGCGCGCGCCAAATGAGCCATCGTTCCCTATCGGCTCATCTTGTAAACCGAAGTTAGAAGCAGCAGCAGATTCGAAAAGTCGCCGTTTCGGGCTGTTGGTGTACTACTCAGGGCTTTTACGTGCCTTCGCCCCGGGGTCCCGGCAGGCTGGAATGGAGTTGGGGACGGCGGTTACTCGGGTGAAACGGGGCCGGCGGGGTGCGTTGGAGAGCTTTGCTCATTGAATTTGCATGCTGTCGAGATGGCCATCAATCCGCTTGATGCCCATTGTCCACGAGAACCAAAGAAACCAAACTCCATGAAGAACTGTCCATCCACGAGACTGAATTACTTGATCTGCTGAGGTGAACACTACAAATGGGTCTTGCTCCGTCTTGCACGCGATTAGGGTGAACGGTTGACCACCTTTGCTGCCGATAATGCCATCGAAAATGAAGACCGTCACCCCGTTTTTGTTTCCTTCGATTACGTTCCAGACTTGTCTAACCTGTAATCCGCAAAGGGCAGATCGGGTGAGAGGTGAATGAATCTCAAGGTGTGAGGGGTTCCACCACCATTGCGGAGGAGCAGGAGGACCGATATACCGGAAACCCCGCCTCGCGGCGAAAGCGCGCATCCCGCGACCCCGCAACATGTGCATGATTCGGAGCAGGCCAAGGACAAGCGACAGCAAGGCAACTACCCACAGAATCTTGATGAGCATCACAGAGACCATTATGATCCGTTCGCTTCATCATGTCCGTGATCACGGTCGAAAACAACTGAAAAGTGAACTCGTTGAGCGAGTACCTAGTGAAATGTGGGCAACTCGGACATTACCCGATTTTGGGTCTGCCTCCGAATCGGCGATGATACCTCCACAACTGATGTCTGGAGTTGACCCTGAACTCGCACCATCGGCAGGAATCGGGCACTCGATTGACTCAAGCCGCGGCGGGCTCCAACACGGAAGCGCGAATATCGGAGATGACGCAGATGTCGTCGTCCTGGCCGAAGTTGAGGGCGGTGCGGCATGCCCAGGCAAGGTAAGCTCTATTTTCCTTCCGGAGCGAAGTATCCCTCGGGGACCGCGACCGATAGATCTTCCTTCTTCGCCTTCAACTCAACCTTGTGGAATCCGCCCTCATCATCTGCCTTGTCGGGCGTGTAGGTGAGCAGGTACTGGGCGCGCATTTCCTCGTCAATCAGCTTGTAAATGGCTTCAAGATCGGCTGATTTTTTGGCCTCGAATGCGTGACCGCCGGTGCGTGCCGCGATCTGCTGCATGATCTTTTTACCGTCGACACCGCTGGCACTCGTAGGCTCGGGATCGCGCTTTCCGCCACCGCCGCTGCCCGGCCATCCCCCGCCCATTCCGACGTGATGGTGCGAACCGCCTGATCCGTTTTCTGACTTCTCCTGCTCGCCCTTGAAGAAGACGGTGAAGATTTCGAGGTTGGCGCGATCGGCAGCGTCGATGGCGTCGTTGAGCGTTTCCTTGCTGCCGCGGTCGGCGCCGTTCGAGAAAAGCACCAGCACTTTGCGGCCGTCTTTGGATTTCATCAGCTCATCAGCGGCCAGGAAAATTGCGTCATAGAGCTGGGTGCCGTTGTGGCCGTGGTGCGTGGCTTGGCGCTCATCGCCGGCGGTCTCGGGACCCTGGTTGTCATAGCGCTCCTGCTTGGTCGGGCCCAGGTCCTCAAGCTCCTTGTCGATTTTCTCGCGGGAGTTGGTAAAGTCTTCCAGGAGTTCAACTTCGCGGTCGAAGTGGAGAAGAAAGACCTGATCTTTTGTGGTGCCGGTGGCCGGCAGCACGGCGTCGACGAACTGGGTGGCGGCCTTGCGCTCCTCGTTCATGGCGCCACTCACTCCGTGGCTGGTATCGACAAGAAGACCGACGCGGATAGGCTGATTGGACTCGCGGCTGAAGCTCTTGATGGTTTGAGGACGGCCATCTTCGGAGAGAGTCAAATCACTTTTCTGCAGGTCGGAGATCAGCGCTCCCTTCTTGTCACGCACTGTGACGGGCAGCATGACGTCACGAGACGCCGGTTTTGAGCCGGAAGGGGGCGTTGAGGGCGCTTGTTGAGCTTTGCTGCCAGTCCAGAAAAAGGCTCCGACCAACGCCAGCAAAGGGAGGGCGACAACGGTCGATTTCCGCATTTGGGTCAGCGATTGCATAGCTTCAGTTTCTTAGACGCGTTGGCGGGCAAGGAGTTGCGCAGAGTTTGCAATGGTATTCGGTCTCAATGATGGCAGCGGAGATTCGAGGGCCGCCTGGATCAAGGGGTCTCGACGAACCTTTATAGTGAGGGTAAGGCATGGCTTCCACATCTCTTCCCGCTACTGTTCTCGTCCACTTCTCGGGACCCGATAAGACCGGGCTCACCGCAGCGCTGACTGGGGTGCTGGTCGAGCACAAGGTGGGCATCCTCGACATTGGGCAGTCAGTGGTGCATGAAAACGTCTCGATCGGCCTGCTGCTTGAGATTCCCGCCGGGTGCGATTTCGGCGCGCTGCGGCACGTGCTGCATCACCGCGCGCATGAGCTTGGATTGCTGGCGCGATTCACTCAGGTCCCAGAGGATGCGCTGCAGCACTGGGTCCACGCGCTGCATCACCAGCATTTCATCGTGACGGTTCTGGGGCGGTCGATTACCGCAGAGCATCTGGCGCGAATCAGTGCTCTGATTGCCAGCCACGGCATGAACATCGAACGCATCGAGAGGCTGTCCGGACAGCTTTCGCCGGTTGAGGCTTCTGCCAATGCGTGCGTTGAATTGCTTTTGAGTGGCGATTCTGCGCGCGAGGCCGCTATGCGCGCGGAGTTTCCTGCCGCAGCCCTGGCTCTTTCCATCGACATTGCGTTTCAGCGCGAGAGCATCTTCCGGCGCAATCGGCGTCTGTTCGCCTTTGACATGGACTCAACGCTTATCCAGGGTGAGGTGATCGACGAACTCGCTGCGATGGCTGGGGTGGGAGAGCAAGTCTCTGCGATTACGCAGGCTGCAATGCGCGGAGAATTGGATTTCGACGAGAGCTTTACCGGGCGCGTGGCGCTGCTCAAAGGGCTTTCAGCGGAACGGGTTCATGAATTGCTGGACACAATCCCGCTTGCGGATGGGGCGGAGCGGTTGATCCGCACGCTCAAACTCCTTGGGTACAAGACTGCGATATTGTCGGGCGGCTTCACGTTCTTTGCGCGTGCTTTGCAGTTGAGGCTGGGCATCGACTACGTCCACTCAAATGAGCTTGAGGTTGTTGATGGTTTGGTGACGGGGCGCGTGATTCCGCCCATCATCAATGGCACCCGCAAGGCGGAGTTGCTGGCTGAGATTGCGGGACGCGAGGGCATCTCGCTCGAACAGGTGGTGGCCGTGGGCGATGGAGCGAATGATATTCCCATGCTCAACCTGGCGGGTATGGGGATTGCGTATCGCGCGAAACCGCTGGTGCGCCAGAGCGCCGATCAGTCGATCTCCTGCCTTGGACTTGATGGGCTGCTATATCTTCTGGGTGTGCGCGATCGCGACCTGCAATCGCACGCCGCGCAGAATCCGTGGAGTGCTGAACCGGCTCAATAGGCCAAAAGCGAAGCCCGCTGAATTAGCGGGCTTTAGCGGATCTTAGCTGGTAGCGCTAACGGCTACCAAAAAGGATACTTATATCATTGATTATAAGGAGTATATGCTTTTGCATATGGGAGAGTTGCCCCCATTGTTGCCCCCAACTTGAAAGATGCTTCCTCGGACGATTTCCGGATCTTCAGGAAGGTTTAACTCGATGATGAAGGACCGTGCGACGCAGACATGGGTAAAGCGAAGCAGACGGGCGATCCTGGTGGCGCATCCTGCGACTCGACCACC
>JANXQR010000659.1 GCA_025353435.1 Acidobacteriota bacterium
CCAGCCTGGTCAAGGACGCTAATGGAGGCTGGGCGGTCGCATCTCCTCAGACTGCGCGATAGCCGACGGCATCGCGAGGAGCAAAGCGGTGTTGTCACTGAATTCGGTGGAGGGTCTGCGGAGTCTCTGGGAATTTCAAAGTTTGCTTCCGAGTTGGCCGCGATCCAACCGCTTCAAGAGAAAGGTTCCAGTCCCACTACTTCGACTCCCAATTCCCTCCGGATTGCATTTGTGATTGCTGCCGAAGCTGTTGTTATAAGCGGAAAGGTTTCTCGGCAGAAAGCAGCATTTCCATCAATGCTCTTTGAGGCGATAGTCTTGAGAATCTTTTCCACGCGACAAATGCCGTTTGAGTGTCGAGGCCGCTCACAATGGACACGGCAACCGATGCTCGCTGAAAGTCGTAGCCGGTTTTATTCAGTGTTCTCATCACTTCAGTTTTATGGTTTGCCAGTTGAGTCCCATACGCGAAATCGTCTTGTCTTTCTTCAATCGAGAATGCCGCATTCACTGTCATAACTGCTGCCATCAGGTCATTCGTCGCCCGTGCAACCTTCCAAAAGAGCATCGCGCTTCAATTCCCAATGCCGCTGGCGGTTCCAGACCTGATCATCGATTTTGCTCTCGATTTCCTTGGTAGTCTGGGCGAGTGCGGCAGTTTGAGCTTTGAGCTCGCTGAAATCCTCTTTTGTAGCGAGGTTCTCACCCTTTTTCTTGAAATAGGCGGGCAAGAATGCGCCGACTATCAGGGCTAGCACAAGCGACACAGCCCATTCAAGGACCACCAGTGATGCTGGAAAATATCCCATTTCACCAATTTAGCTTCCCGTCGGCTGCATTGGGAACTTGGATTGTTCGTGCCAGGCGGATAACCGCCACCGAACCCGTCGATGCCATTCCATCGCGGCGATATGTGATCCACATCACCGTTTGCGTGCTCCTCTTCCTCGTACCCTCATCTTTCAGGGAGGGACGAGAGATGGCCACCGCAACCGCGCCGATCAAGACTGAGATCCAGACTGACAAAAAGAAGCTGATCAGGCGGTCTGGCCCAGACCGCTCCCAACAAATTCGCCACGCCGTCCAGGCCGCCTTCGTCCTCCTCAACGCCTGGCTCGGCATCCAGTTCTTCCTCTGGGTCCGTTATTACGAGCGCGGCGGCGCAGGCTGGGCTGTCTCGCGCCCCGCCGGCGCCGAAGGCTGGCTCCCCATCGCCGGCCTCATGAACTTCAAATATTTCCTCTCCACCGGCCGCGTCCCCGCCGTCCATCCCGCCGCCATGTATCTCTTCGGCGCGTTCCTGCTCATGAGCCTGATTCTCAAGAAAGCCTTCTGCTCCTGGCTCTGCCCCGTCGGCACATTCTCTGAGGCTCTCGCCGCCTTCGGCCGCAAAATCTTCGGCCGCAACCTGCTTCTCCCCAAAGCCGTCGACATCCCACTCCGCGGCCTCAAATATCTGCTGCTCGCTTTCTTCGGCTCCTTCATCGGATTCATGTCCGCCGAAACGCTCCTCGGTTTCATGAACACCCCCTACGGCCTCATGGCCGACGTAAAAATGCTCAACTTCTTCCGCGAAATGGGCGCCACCGCCGCCATTGTCATCGTCATCCTCGTCGCGCTCTCCATAGCAATTCAGAACTTCTGGTGCCGCTATGCCTGCCCCTACGGCGCGCTGCTCGGCCTGGTCTCCTTCTTCAGCCCCGTCAAAATCCGCCGCGACGCCACCGCCTGCATCGACTGCGCAAAGTGCGCCCACGCCTGCCCGCAGCAACTGCCTGTCGACAAGCTCCTGCAGATTCGCTCCGTCGAATGCAATGCCTGCATGTCCTGCGTAGCCGCCTGCCCCGCGCACGACGCACTCCAGTTCGCCCTGCCGCCCCGCCACGTTTTAGCTCCAGAACCCCGCTGGTACCGCCGCAAGGTCGGCCCCGTCGCCATCACCTTTGTGCTCGCCTACATCTTCTTCGGCATCGTCCTCTACGCCCGCGTCACCAACCACTGGCGCTCCGATCTGCCCCGCGAGGTCTACCTCCACCTCGTTCCCCGCGTAAACGAACTCAGCCACCCAGGCATGTAGCCGCAGGTGGCTGATTCCCTTCCTTCATTATTGAAAAACGCCTACTTCCACACCGTCTTCGTGGTAGCCCGAGCACCTACTCGACCGCCCCATTCACTCCGCGCATACGCCGCGTTGGCTATCGAAATCGCGTAAAGCTTGGCGTAGTCCGCAGTCGATTCTTTCGAGCCCTCTGCCTGCGTCCGAGCAAGGTCTTGCGAGTTGATCTTGGTGTAGAACGTGACCACCACCTTGTCGAATTCCCATGAGTACATCATCGCCAGACCATCTTCCGTCCGGATCCCGGAAGCCCGCGTCCTGAAGGTGAACCCGTCACTCCCAAATCTCTTGCGAAGATCCGCCAGCGTCGTCACCCCGAACTTCAGCCCCGCAAGATCGCACCCCGTGTCGTCGCTCGTGCCGAACCAGTCCGATTCCGCATACACAACCTCGCCTTCCGGGTTAACCGTAGCCGTGAATTGGTTCTTGTTGGAAAGGACCCACTTGTAAACGTCCATCCCCCGGTATTTGTCCTCCCCGGAAACCGGCCCGAAGTGAGACAGCGTCGACGCCGTGCCGCCCACCGGCACACTCCACAACGACTGCGCCTGCAATCCGTCCGGTTGCATCAACGCCACGCTGAAAGCCGCAACCGCAACAAGCACCCAGGGAAATAACTTCATACGTTTCATATCTTCTATTCTCGCTCAAACAGTCGCCAGCCAACCCCCCAGAAACCCCTCAGGTTAACTCCTCTGAGACTCCTCATCTTTGCGGCCGATAGCACGATTGCTACGGCTCATTGATTCGCTTGACTTTCCAACCCGATTCGTACAGCATTGCTAACACGCCGGGGGACTGCGCACTCACAATTGTCCGGGGGCTCGGACACATTCTTCCTTCTTCCCCAATCATCTCCACATAGTCCATGTGAGAGCCCTGCATTCGAGACGAACGGGCGTTGATTCTGCGCCGATGATGGCCCCGCCTGCATTCGCTTTGTTGACCCCGGACTGCCGCCCTCTTGCGCCGTCATGACAGTTCCCATGACCTTGCGCTGCACGATGACGGGATGGAGAAAAACCGTGGACGCACGCATCCGCCTTCTCTTGCGCATCATTGACGAACGACACGGCATGCTCCAGATGAGCTCGGAGCAGATCGGCAACCTCCTCGGAATTGGCGAGGCCCGCGTTCTCCGCTTGTTCAGCGCGCATGTGGGCAAGCCCCTTCGCCGCCACTTGCTTGAAGTCCGCATGCAGCGCGCAGCCGAGTTGCTAAAAGAGGGCGCCCTCCCCATCAAGATTATTGCCGCTTACTGCGGCTATTCCGCTGTTAGTAACTTCTACCGCGACTTCAAAGCCGTCTATAGCACCAGCCCCATGCAAATGCGACTCATGTTTATTGACGTCCCACTGCCCGTCAACTCCTCCCCCGTTGCCTCGGCTTCCGGCTCGCTCCGCACCCCGCGCGACAACCAATAAAACGCCGGCAACCTGGCTTAGTGGTCCTTCAACACCCGTTAGTTGCACGCATCCAACAGTTACCTAAGTCCCATTACTTCGCGCTTGCTACCAAGCTATCTATCATTCCGACAGTTACCTTAGTCAACTTTTCCACATCATGTTCTCTCTTGATAATGAATGGCCGATTTTGATAATTGCGGTCCTAAGTCAATCAACGTAGGTTATGGGTGCCGTCGGTAGTAACTGGCGTTGATTCGACCTGGGGGTCGGCACTTCAGAATCAACTGCAGCGAAGCACACGGGCCAATCACAACACCGCAGTTTCCCCGAGGACTTGAGTCCTCACGGAGGGTCGTACATGAAAACATGTAACGCAGAAGTGTGCACCAGCAACGGCTGGCCCGCACGCATTTTCAGCACCATAAGCAACGCCGTTTCCCGGCGCACGCTCATCCTGCTCGCTGTCCTCATCGCGGCAACCGTCTGTGCCGCCAGCGCGCAAACCCTCATCGGCACTCCGGGAGCCGGCTGGCAAACCTGGAATCTGGCAGTCGACAACAACTCTGACTTTATCGACCTCAACAGTAACGGGTTCCCCTATTGGGACGTTCCGTTATTGACCTTCAGCGCGGGGGGGTATGGGGGCAGTCCCTCAGATAAGAGTATTGGATGGTGCCTGACCTCGACCGGCGACTGCCAGGGAGTCGGGAGTGCGCTGTTCGCGCCGGGGCCGCTTCCGTTTTGGGCGATGCACTATGACGCGCCGTCTGATACCGGCGGCGCGATTGACACAAAAATGTATTTCAGGACCATCAGAGGCGGACAATCGTACGTGGCGACGCTGTTCCTGAATACAGCTACTAATAACTACGAAATCAACGATTTTGGTTGGTTTGAGACAAACGCTGCGGGCACCCTGAACGGGACCAAGCACATTATTTTCCATGGGAGCGGCTATCCGGCGGGTACTTCGACGCCTGACCCGATCGGCAGAGTCGTCTCGTTCACGCCAACCCAGTATTTCGGTTACTACTATCAGGACGTTAGCGACCCGGAAACCCTTAACGGTCCGGAACACGGCTGCTACACGTCTACGATCTTCGCGTTCAACGACGAAGACTGTACTGCAAACGGTACAACGGCGAATGGCCCCGGTCAGGGGGACCACAACTTTGCGATATTCCTTCAGCAGAATCCCGGCCAACCGACAACCTACTGGGTCGCGGGTCAGGATCCCAACTTGTGCGCCCAAGACGGCGACTGCAACCTCACTGTCGTGAAGGTTGTCCGGCGCAACTCGGGGAATTGATTCCGGGTAACAGTTCTTCTTTCTCGTTGGTAACTCTATGTCAGATTGAAGCGCAGACCGCTTCAATCTGACATAGAGCCAATTACCAATGAACATGCCTTCCTGAGGGAGCGCAGCGGCTGGGGTGGAGAGTCGAAGGACCTGCCCTGAAAATAGGAGGCTAAGTCCTTTAGATATGTTGATCACTTCGGCCGACCATTTTCATCCTCTTGGGTGGCGCTTCGCGACATGTATGACTGCGGTTGCTCTTGCCTCTCTCTTCGCTCCTCATTTCCAATGAAGTGTCATCCCGAGCGAAGCGCTTTTCAGCGGAGCCGAGGGACCTGCTTTTGCACGTGTCTTTGCCTCTTCGCTTCACACCCCAAATCCGAGGGTGCCCCAAGATCCGGGATCCCCACGGATAGGTCTTAGTCCGTGGGGTGGAGATCCCGCTTCTGAGACCTGGGATAGCACAAGCCTTGATCGTGCTGTCTCCACGTCGTCAATGAGAGACTCGGCCTGTTATCGCATACAGAGGACCTTGTCCCGGCAGACCGGTGAACACCGGCCGACATATCGTTACTAATCCGGCGCCGGTGAGTGATTTGCGATTCGTCAAAAATCTTGTGTTAAAAGGAAGCATGCTTCCCTCGCCACGCTTAGTCGGCAGCGGGTATGAACACGGAAGAGCCCGAATCAACAGATGAGTACTGTTTATAGGAATCGGAGCCGTCAATGAGCAGCGTACAAATCGAGCAGACGAGCTATGAGATGCCCCCGCAGGAGGGGATCAGCATCGCGCATTTTCTCACCGTCGCCAACATCGAGCGATCGGCTCGCTACTACGAAACGGTCTTCGGCGCTCGCATTCTGAGCCTGGGTGACGGCAACGCGCCTGCGTACCTTCAACTCGCGAATATCTGGATGATTTTGAACGTAGGGGGCGGGCCGACACCGGACAAGCCGACGGTAACGCTCAGCGTTCCCGACCCGAATCACATCAACAGCTTCTTGAATATCCGCGTTGCGGATATCCAAGCGTGCTATGAATTATGGAAAAGTCGGGGAGCGGAGTTCATTACGGAGCCGATTCCCAAGTACGGCGAGATTCGCTGCTATCTCCGCGATCCTGACGGTTATATTATCGAAGTCGGACAGAGCACCGATCTCACCTACGGTTGACGTTCAGGCCGGATGGCGTGCGGATCTAAACACTGACGAATCTCCGATTAGTGACTGCTAGTGAGTCCGTGGGGCGTTTCGCTTGGAGTCTGACTTAATTGCTATAGTTCGAGACGCACATCAATCGGGCCCAGGAACTTTCCTGGATAAGGAGAACTCACCATGTCCGGACTTTTGACGAAATCTGTGGCGCAACAACAAGATCAGAAGATAGAAAAACGCACCTTCGTGAAGCGTATCGCCGGCTTTACCGTCCTTGCGACGGTCGTGGCGGTGCTCGCCGTCCCTGTCGACGGGGCCGGTAACGCGCAGGACAAGTACTCGCTGAAATCGCCGAGCGGAATCCCATTCTTCGACTTCAGGGGATACGAAGACTGGTCCGTGGTCTCTACCGCTAAGACCGACGTACTCAAGGCAATTGTTGCTAATCCGGCCATGATCAAGGCATATAAGGCCGGTGTTCCTGGCGGCGGTCAGACTTTCCCGGAGGGCTCCAAGATCGTAAAGATCCAGTGGAAGACGAAGAAGAGCACCGAGGCTCCTTTCGATGTGGATGTGCCAGACGTCCTTGCCCAGGTCTTTGTCATGGAGAAGGACACCAAGAGGTTTTCGAAAAACGGTGGAAGCTGGGGATACGCTGTGTTCAACTACGACGCTGCATCTGACAAGTTCACGCCTGATCCCAAAAGTCTCTCAAACTGCGGAAACGCGTGCCATACGGCCGTGAAGGGGAAGGACTACATCTTCCACCCCTATCAGAAGCGTTGAACCGCGACCGCCTTCTACGTCAAAAACCCGGCGCTGTAACATTTAATTGAAAACTGCCTTAGGGAAGGACTGCAGTGTGCGGACCGGTCCTGAGAAACGCCCCAGGGTCCGCGAGCATTTCTGGAATGACGCAAAATCGCCAATGCGCTTGCCGGCGCCTCGGTCAGCAGGCGCACTCTTCTCAAACGTTGAGCACGAAGCAAATCCGAACCAGGCTTAAATCCGATCCGCACCGCACTCACCAATCGCCCTCAACCCTTCAGGCGATACGATAAACCTGAGGGAACGATGCCGAAGATTCTCGACGGTGCGGCCATCGCCGCGCAGATCAAGCAGGAAGTTGCTGAAGAAGTAAAACGCCTCGCCGATCAGGGCGTGCGCCCCGGCCTCGCCGCGGTGCTTGTGGGCCATGTGCCCGCGTCAGAAATCTACGTGCGCAACAAGGTGCAGACCTGCGCCGAACTCGGCCTCTTCAGCGAACTCATTACGCCTCCCGACACCGTCACCACCGAAGACCTCTTCGACCTGGTCTCTTCGCTGAACAGCCGCGACGACATAGACGGCATCCTTATCCAGTTGCCGCTGCCCAAACACGTCGACGCCAAGTTTCTGCTCGACGCAGTCTCCCCAGCGAAAGACGTGGACGGATTCCACCCTATCAATGCCGGCCGCCTGCAGGCCGGACGCCCCGCGCTCGCCCCCTGCACCCCCGCCGGCGTTATCGAAATCCTCAAGCGCAGCGGCATTCCCATCAGCGGCCAAAATGCCGTAGTCGTCGGCCGCAGCGACATCGTCGGCAAGCCCGCCGCCATGCTGCTCCTCCACGAGAACGCCACCGTCACAATCTGCCACTCCAAGACTCGCGACCTCGCCGAAGTAACCCGCCAGGCCGACATACTCGTCGCCGCCATCGGTCGCCCCGGCTTCATCACCCCCGAGATGGTCAAGCCCGGCGCGGTCATCATCGACGTCGGCATTAACCGCATCGACACCCGCGAAGACTTTGACCGCTTCTTCGCCGGCAACGCCAAGCGCGAAGCCGCATTTGCCAAGCGCGGATCCGTCATCGTCGGCGACGTCCATCCCGCCGCTTTCGAAGTATCGAGCGCCTACACCCCAGTCCCCGGCGGCGTCGGCCTCCTCACCATCGCCATGCTCATGTCCAACACCGTCCGCGCCGCCAAAATGCGCCGGGGCCTATAGCCGATGCTGCGAGTTGGCCTTACCGGCGGCCTCGGAAGCGGCAAGAGCACAGTCGCTGCGATCCTGCGTGAACTCGGCGCCCACGTCATTGAAGCCGATGCGCTAGGCCGAACCCTCATGGAGCCGGGTCACACGGTCTACGACCAGATCGTCCGCGTCTTCGGCTCTCAAGTTGTGAACCCTGACGGCACCTTGAATCGCCCCCGCCTCGCCGAACTGGCCTTCGCCGGCGGACGCCTCAATGAACTCAACGCCATCGTCCACCCCGCCGTAATTGAAGAACAGAAGCGCTGGATGGCCGACGTATTTGCCCGCGATCCGAACGCCGTCGCCGTGGTCGAGTCGGCGCTGGACTTCGAGGTGGAGCGCGATGCAATCGCTCGTGGCGAGCAGGAAAGTGTTCTGGCCGACTGGCGCCACCGCTTCGACCGCATAGTCCTTCTGACTGCCCCGGACGAGCTCAAGATCGCACGCTACGTAGCCCGCGTCTCTGCCGACCCCGCGCGCCGCGGAGCCGCCATCGCCGACGCCCGCATGCGCCTGGCCAAGCAAATGCCCGACGCCGAAAAGGCCGCCCGCGCCGATTTTGTTATCCCGAACACCGCCGACCTTGCCAGCCTCCGGAAGCAGGTCGCAGCTGTCTGGGAGCGCCTCAAGACCGAAAGCGGCAACGCCGAGTCCAACAACGCCCAGAGCAACAACGCGCCGATCTCCGGTTCATTAGAATAGAAGGAAACCTGCTTGCGGCTGCAGCGGGCCATCCCCGCAGCGGGCCTCAACATTTCAGAAAGGTCTGCCAGAGAAGAGTATGAAGATGCGAAAGCTACTTATGGTGGTTGTGCTGGTGGGCGGTTTCTGGTTCGTCACTGCCTACTTCTCCCCGGATCTTAAGCATCTTTCCCTGATCAGCGGGCACGCTGCCTCGTCGACCCTCGAACTAACCGAAGCCCATGCCGCCCCCGTCTACGACGCCGAAGAGCAGAACAACATCGCGGTCTACAAGCGCGTGCTGCCGTCGGTGGTCAACATTACCTCGAACGCCCTGGTGTTCAACTTCTTCCTCGGCTCGGTGCCGCAACAGGGCCAGGGCTCTGGGTTTATCCTCGACAAGTCCGGCCACGTTTTGACCAACTACCATGTGGTTGAAAATGCCAACCGCGGAGTCGAGGTCCAGCTCAGCAACAAGCACAAATACACAGCCAAGGTGATTGGCACGGACCGCCTTCACGACCTGGCTCTTCTTCAGATTGACGCACCCAACCTGCAGGCGGTGACGCTGGCCGACTCGACCGACCTTTCCGTGGGGCAGAAGGTTTACGCCATCGGCAA
>JANXQR010000507.1 GCA_025353435.1 Acidobacteriota bacterium
GGATGAGTCAGTGAATGCGCTGCTGGACCAGGCGGGCGAACTGCTGGGCTACTCGGATGCGCTGGAGGCGCTGACCGAGGCGTACAAGCCGGGGCACACATTAGCGCAGGCGTTTGGGGATTTCTACCGCAAGGTATTTGCGGCGCAGGGGCTGCTGGTGTTCGATGCCTCCTCGCGGGCGGTGCATGGGCTGGGCGCGCCGGTGTTACAGGCAGCGATGGAGCGGGCTGACGAATTGCACGCGGCGTTGCTGGAGCGGGGACGGGAGCTGACGGCGGCTGGTTACCACGTGCAGGTGGCTGTGGCGCCGAATGCAAGCTTGCTATTTCTAATCGACGAGAAGAGTGGCGCGCGCGTGGGACTGAAGCGGGTGGCGGCGAGTGCTGCGGAGCCTGATGGCTTGTGGCAGGCAGGGCACGAGAAGTATTCGACTGCCGACCTGGTGGAGATTCTTGCAGAGCAGCCGGAGCGGATTTCGCCTTCGGCGCTGCTGCGGCCTGTGTTTCAGGATTTTCTGTTTGGAACGTCGCTGACGATTGGCGGACCGGCGGAGGTTGCGTATTTTGCGCAGTCGGCGGCGTTGTTCGAAAAGATTCTTGGCCGCATGACGCCAGTACAGGCGCGATTTTCTGCGACGGTTGTGGAGCCTGATATTGGCGAGTTGCTGCGGCGGCATGAACTGCAATTGGATCGGGTGTTTGCCGAGACGAAGGATTCGCTGGCGCAGTTGCTTGCGGCGCGGGCGATGCCGGTGGAGGGCAAGCGCAAGCTGGCGGCCGCGGGAACGGCACTGGATGCGGAGCTTACGGATCTGCTGGAGTGGACGCACAAATTGGATCCGGAGCTGGGGCGCTCGGCGGGAACGGCGGCGAGCAAGATGCGCTACCAGATGAATCGGCTGCGGCGGCTGGCTGCGAATTTCCAGTTGCAGCGGGAGGCGAGCCTGGGGCGGCATGCGCAGGCGATCTCAACGGCGTTGTTTCCGAACGGACATTTGCAGGAACGCGTGCATGGCGCCGCTTGGTATTTGGCGCGGCACGGGTTCGAATTGGCCGAGGAATTTGTGGTGCGGGCCGCGGACGAGTGTGCTGGACATACGGCGTTGTGGATGTAAATCCCTTCCCTAAAAGCGCTTCTGAAATGTGATCGGGCCCGCGGCATTCCATCTCTCAAAACAACTTGCTTAACGGAGCAGGCATCCATAAGAGGGGGTGCTGTTTGCATCCCTGTGTGCACTTTTGCTCATTTTTAACCGGAAGAAATTGAGGAGACCAGTTTGATGCTTAGAGATAGAGTGGGAATTTCCAATAGAGGGATCGGCAGTGTTCTAGCTTTGGCGCTTGCGGCGGCAGTCCTGTGCGCGCAGGATGCGAATCCGACAGCACAGAATCCGCAGCAGCCTGTCGAGTTGGATCATGGTGTTCCCATGTACCGAATTCAGGTGGTGGCCCGCGATATTCCGGCGATCAACTATTTTCATCGCCACGGGGCGACGAAGATTGGATTCAAGGGAACGGCCTTGATGCCGGACGCGAAGGGAACCGCCAAGGTTGAAGGAAAGCTGGGGCGGACGACGATTGCGCTGGACCTGGAAGGGTTGTCACCGGCGAATGGATTTGGGCCTGAGTACCTGACTTATGTGGTGTGGGCGATTACGCCGGAGGGGCGGCCGGTGCGCATTGGCGAAGTGCTTCCCACGGGCGGTAAGAATCGGGTTGAGACGACCGCTACCACGGACCTGCAGGCATTTGGCTTGATTGTGACGGCCGAGCCTTACTACGACGTGAGTCTTCCGAGCGACTTGGTGGTGATGCAGAAC
>JANXQR010000515.1 GCA_025353435.1 Acidobacteriota bacterium
TCCGAGCGCGACCCCGCCAAGCTGGATTGGGCTTCAGTCGGCGCACAGATCGTAGTGGAGTCGACCGGCTTCTTTACGGATGCGGAAAAGGCCAAGGCTCACCTGGGCACGACGGTGAAGAAGGTCATCATTTCCGCTCCCGCGACCAACGAAGACATTACGCTTGTGCTTGGTGTGAACCAGGACAAGTACGATGCCGCCAAGCACAACATTATTTCGAACGCCAGCTGCACCACCAATTGCCTGGCGCCGGTTGTGAAGGTGATTCTCGAAACCACCGGCCTGATCAGCGGCATCATGACCACGATTCACAGCTACACTAACGATCAGGTCATCCTGGATTTCCCGCACAAGGACCTGCGCCGTGCGCGCGCTGCGGCCATCAACATGATTCCCAGCTCGACGGGCGCTGCCAAGGCCTTGAAGCTAGTGATCCCGGAGACCGCGGGCAAGCTGGACGGCTTCTCGCTGCGCGTTCCCACGCCCAACGTGTCCATCGTCGACCTGACCTACATCACGGAGAAGCCTGTCACGGTTGAGGCCTTGAATGCAGCTTTCAAGACCGCGGCCGAGGGCCCACTCAAGGGGATTCTCGGTGTTGATTCGAATCTGCTGGTGAGCTCGGACTTCAAGGGCAACAAGTTGAGCTCGATTGTGGATACGCCGTTGACCAAGGTAGTGGGCAACAGCGTGAAGGTGCTGAGCTGGTACGACAACGAGTGGGGCTATTCGAACCGCGTTGTGGACCTGATCGGCTTTTTGGTTGCGAAGGGACTGTAAAACAGGGATCAGGGGTTAGGGTTCGGAGATCAGTTTTTCAGTCTCTGAACCTTAGCCCCTATCCGTAAGAAATGGGAATCATCCCTTTAACTCCCGTGCCCAAACCCACGACCGGCGGCGGAAGACGGGGCCGCGCTGGGGAAACAGAAAGATGAAAAAGATTTTTGCTGCGGTATTTACTACTGCTCTCCTTGTTGGGATGGCGGGGTGCAGCGTAGCCGCGCCCGATGCCGGCCACGAGGCAGTATGGGTGGAAAAGCCTATTCTCTTCGGCCATGGTGGCGTGGACCAAACCCCTGTTCAACCGGGGAGAGAATTCGGAGCTTTGACCAGCACCGCCGTCGATGTCAACATGCTCCCTCAGCGCGTCGATATGGAATTTGACGACATGATGACCAGCAGTGGCGTTCCGGTCAACTTCCATGTGGTGGCAACGTTTACGATCACCGATCCAGTGAAGCTTGTTAGCAAATATGGGGCCGATACCGACGATAAAGGCAACTGGGGATTCTGGCAGCGCACGGTGGACCAGCCGTTACGGACGGCGGTTCGGGATGCTGTGAAGAAGCGCGATATGCAGGAAATGGCAATCTCGCAAACGGCGGCAGATGCGGTTGGAAGAGAAGTATCAGCAGCCGCGATTCAGATTGTTCAGCAAACCGGGGTGCCTATTCTCTTTTCAGCAATCAACGTGGGACGCGTAAACCCTCCGGACGCCATCAAGAATCAAAGAATCGAAACCGCCGCTCAGGAGCAACGGGCTATTACCGAGCAGCAGACGAAACTCGCTGAGGACCAGCGCAAGGCGGCAGAGCAGAGCCGAGCGGCAGCCGATAATGCATACCGCGAAGCCATGCAGCTTTCCCCGGACCAGTTCCTGCAACTTGAAAGGATCAAGATGCAGCGAGATGTGTGCGCTCATGGGACCACTTGCACGTTCTTTATCGGCGGGGGAGCTTCGCCGGTTATCGACGTAGGAAGAAAGTAAGGAAACAGGAGTCAAAGGGGCAATTCCCAAAACATCATGCGACAAAACATCAGTGGTGAGTCTCCATTCGAGCCGATTATCGGCTTCTCGCGCGCAGTACGCGTTGGCAACACGGTGCACCTGGCCGGCACGGGGCCAGTGGGCGCGGACGATCAGGATGCCGCGGGGCAGACACGGCGTATCTTTGCCATTGCCGCAGAGGCCTTGAAGAAAGCTGGTTGCGGCTTCGAACACGTGGTGCGGACACGCATGTACCTCACCCATGCCGAGGATTGGGAGGCCGTGGGTCGCGTGCACGGCGAGTTCTTCGGAACGATCCGTCCTGCTGCCACCATGGTGGTTGTGGCTGCTTTGCTCAATCCAAATTGGCGCATTGAGATGGAGTTCGACGCTGTAATTCCTAGTCCCTCAGTCCCTTAGTCCCCCAGTCCCTCAGTCCTTCAGAAAGGCTCATCATGCCCAAGCTCTCCATTCGCGACATCGATTTGACGAACAAGCGCGTTTTTATCCGCGTTGATTTCAATGTGCCGCTCTCGGAAGATGGCCAGACCATCACGGACGACACACGGATTGTTGCCACGCTCCCGACCATTGAATACGCAATTCGGCACAAGGCTAAGGTGATTCTTGCGTCACACCTGGGCCGCCCCAAGGGAAAGCCGAATCCAAAATACAGCCTGCGGCCGGTGGTCGACAGGCTGCGCGAGCTGCTCGACAAGAAGGAAAACGACTACTCCATCAATGTGGCGTTCTCACCGGATTGCGTTGGCGAGTTGGCCAATGAGCTTTCGCGGCAGCTTGAATCGGGGCAGGTACTGCTGCTGGAGAATCTGCGCTATCACGCTGAAGAAGAGGCCAACGATCCGCACTTTTCGAAGCAGCTTGCCTCGCTCGCAGAGATCTACGTGAACGATGCATTCGGCTCCGCGCACCGCGCGCATGCGTCGACCGAGGGCATTACGCACTATCTCAAGCCTGCGGTTGCAGGCCTGCTGATGGAGAAAGAAATCACCTATCTTGGCAAGGCGCTGGAGTCGCCGGAGAAGCCCTTTGTGGCGATCATCGGGGGATCGAAGATCTCCGGCAAGATCGACGTGATCGACAACCTGCTCGACAAGGTGGACACGCTGGTCATCGTGGGCGGCATGGCCTACACGTTCCAGCGCGCGCTCGGCGTCACCACCGGCAAGAGCCTGGTGGAAGAGGACAAGATCGACATGGCCAAGGCGGCGCTCGAAAAGGCGAATGCCAAGGGCGTGAACCTGCTGCTGCCGGTGGATAACATTCTGGCGGACAACTTTGCGCCGGACGCGAATACGCAGCCCTGGGATACGTCGAAGAACTTTCCGGCTGACTGGCAGGGTCTGGACATCGGGCCGAAGTCGGTTGCCGCGATTGAAGAAATTGTTTCGACGGCACGGACGATTGTGTGGAACGGGCCTGCGGGTGTGTTTGAGTTTCCCAAATTTGCGGTGGGGACGAATGCAATCGCGAAGGCTGTCGCGGCCAACAAGGCGGCCATCTCAATAATCGGCGGCGGCGATAGTGTGAGCGCCATCAACCAGGCCGGGGTTGCGGATCAGATCACGCACATCTCGACGGGCGGCGGAGCTTCGTTGGAGTTTCTGGAAGGCAAGAAGCTGCCAGGCGTGGAAGCGCTGACGAACAAGTAGGCCAATGCGGCGGGCCGTCAAGGGACGGCTCGCCGCAATTCCATCGGAACAGATCGCGAGACCGCCATGATCTATGCAATTCCGATGTTGGTCGCGAGTGCCTCGGCAACTTTCTTCTGCTATTTGATCGCCAACTCATTTACTACGCTTCGCAATCGCGCGTGCCGCATTGTGTGCTTGAGCTGCCCAGTTGTGCTGGCGGCACTGCTTTTCGTGTTCCGTGATGCGCTTCTGATTCCCTTGCATGATCTTTTGCAGGGTCTTGGCGATCGAGCAAGAGCGCTTTCTGTCATCATTGCGTCGCTGCTTGTTGTCATTACGCTGTTAGTTGCGAACCTCGTTGCCCAGATTCGTATCTTGAATCGCCGCGGTTTGGACACCTGACCTTTTGATATTTGGCGGCGCTGTCTAAACCGCCGCATCCATCGCCCGGAAATGCCCGCTCTTCGCTAATTCCAGCAATGCACGATCCGCTGTAACCAGCGTTGCACCCAGGTGCCGCGCTGTCGCCACCAGAATTCGGTCCGCCGGGTCAGCGTGAATCTCGAACGGAAGGCGCGTGCTGCCAACCGCTATTTCCGGCTCCAGTCCCACCAGCATCACGCCTGGCTTTGCTACCGCTTCGTTCACCCAATTCATCACGTCGCTATTGAGAGTAAGCCGCTGTTTGCTCACCAGCAGTGCAATCTCCCAAGGCGTGATCGCGCTCACCGCAAGCCTATCTTCAAAGGAAGCCTCATCAAGTGCTTTGGATGATGCGGCTCCCAGGCGGGGACTCCGGTTGACCATCCAGATGAGCGTATGCGTATCGAGTACCAGCAGGCTTGATCGGTCAAATTCCGCTCCGCTCATTTCATTGCATCCCACTCGACATCGATGGGAGAAATAATGTCCCCCTCCCAAAGCACGCTACCCCGCATTGAGCCGACAATCCCCTGCCGTTCCGCAGGAGCCTCTTCCATCGGTATCAATTGTGCTACCGGCTTGCCGTGCTTGGTGATCACCAGGGTCTCGCGTTTTTCGGCGACTTCGTCAAGCAGCTTCAGGCACTTGGCCTTGAACTCACCGGCTGGAATCGTTGTAGCCATTGCAAATCCTCCTAATCGTCACCAACTACAGTCATTTTCAAGCATGCCCATCTCGCTCAGTTCGGCGGCCCTCATGCTCATTTCATGGCATCCCACTCAACGTCGATCGGAGAAATAATGTCTCCAAGAATCTTCCCTGTGCCGCGCATCGAACCGACAAAATCGCTCTGCTCTGGAATCGGGCGAACCTCCGCCACCGGCTTGCCATGCTTGGTGATTACCAGCGTCTGACGCTTTTCGGCGACCTCATCCAGAAGCTTCAGGCACTTGGTCTTGAACTCTCCGGCTGCAATCGTGGTCGGCACGGCGATTCCTCCCATAGTCACTGACTATGGTCATATTCTAGCATTCTTCCAAGCTCATGTATCAGCGATCACTGCATTTACTCGGAAACCGGATTGAAATCAAGACTGCGAACCGCACTGGGGAAGAAACAGCTAACTAAGACCCACCCCCCTATCGCACCGTCTGTTCGCCTTTCAGATGCCTTTTGTTCGCCTTACCAATTAAGGCACGCCCTCTCTCGTAACATGGGAAAGGGAGAATCTTGTGGGCTACTACACGCGCGTCCTTTCCAAAGACTCCGAATTCCCTTCCGTCAGCGAGCTGTCTCAACGGTTGCGCGCGGATCATTCAGAATATCGACTCACGATGGAAGAAGGAACTGAAGAGGAATGGGAGAGTGCGCTTCTCTCGGGAACGGATGGCGTCGAGGTGGCGATTGTCGAGCGGAATCCTGTATACGATGGCTCGGTCGGCCAGGATGAGATAGCCGATTTCATCGAAGACCTTTACGAGGCCAAGCCGGAGGCTAACGTCGAATGGCTGACGGAATACCTGGAGTCGGTGAAGACGATTTATGCGTTCCAGCATCTGCAGGGCACGGAGACGGTTGAGGGCAGCAATGCGCTTCATGCGTTGCGCACGGCACTGATGGAACGAGGCGAGGCGATTCTGCAGGCCGATCACGAAGGATTTACGAATGAAGAGGGCTACCACATTGTGTGGCAGTTCTCTGACACGGTCTCAGGCCCATGGAATATGGCAATTCTGCAGGATGAAGCGTGGCTGAACTTCAGCATGGATCTGGGCGATCCCGACCATCGCGCGGCCTTTCTCAGCGGTGAAGCGCCATCGGATGTGTCCAAGGTGAAGTCTGCGGGGCGGCAAGAGTAGGGTTCAGGTTCAGTGCCGACGATTCGGTGTGCTGATCATCACCTGAGACTCAGAATTCGATCCACTAGAATTGCAGTGAGGAACACACAAAAACATGTCACGCAAAGCACTGATTGCCGCCAATTGGAAGATGTTCAAGACGCCCGCCGAAGCGAAGGCGTTTGTTGATGCTTTTCTGCCGCTTGTCGCCGGCCACGCCCGGGACGAGATTGCCTTGTTTCCCTCGCCGGTGCTGCTGCCAACCGTGGTTGAGGCTGCCAGGGGCTCAAATGTCGCCGTCGGCGCGCAGAATATTCACTTTGCTGAAGAGGGCGCCTACACGGGTGAGACGTCGATTGGTCAACTGAAGGCGATTGGCGGGACGCACACGCTAATTGGCCACTCGGAGCGTCGCCAGTACTTTGCCGAGACCGACGAGATTGTCAACCAGAAGCTGCACACCGCACTGAAACACGGCGTTGTGCCGATTGTATGCATTGGCGAAGTGCTGGCCGAGCGCGAAGCCGGCAAGACGGCAGACGTGCTGAAGACACAGGTAATCGGAGCGTTTGCGGGCATCACGGCGGAGATGGCAGCGCCGATTGTGATTGCTTATGAGCCGGTGTGGGCCATTGGCACTGGCAAGACCGCTACGCCAGAGATGGCGGTCGACGCGCACCGCATCATTCGCGCGGAGGTGGCCAAGCTGCTGGGGGCGCAAGTCGGGGCGAACATGCGCATACTCTACGGCGGCAGCGTGAAGGCGGATAACGCAACGGCGCTGATTGGCCAGGAAGAGATTGACGGCGCGCTGGTGGGCGGAGCGAGCCTCAAGCCGGATTCCTTCGCGGCGATTGTGAAGTACTAAGGCTTCTGAAAACACAAAGTGAGAATGCCCCAGGTCTTGCTTCAAAGACCTGGGTCACTCTCCATCGCTGAACCATTCCGCTCGATCCCTCGTATCATGGCTCATGCCTCAGCGCGAGTTTTATATTGACCGCCTGCGCAGCGTGATGACTGCGATGGTGATTCTGCATCACACGGCCATCACCTACGGAGCAATCGGTGGCTGGTTCTATAACGAGGTCAAGCCTTCCGGCTCCGTATCCAGTTCCCTGCTCACGCTTTTTTGTGCAACGAACCAAGCATACTTCATGGGCTTTTTCTTTCTGCTTGCGGGCTATTTCACGCCGGGCTCGCTGGAGCGGAAGGGTTACGGTCGCTTCATCTGCGATCGCTTCCTGCGCCTCGGCGTGCCCTTGCTGGTGTTCATCGTGGTGCTGGGTCCTCTCACTGCGGCAATTGTCAATGCGGCCCAGGGAGACGGGTTCTGGGTCACTTTCGCGTGGCTATGGCATCATAAGCGGATCATCAATGGGCCGATGTGGTTTGTGCAGGCGCTGTTGATGTTCACGCTGGCGTACTGCGCATGGCGCGCGGTGGCTGGCTCGCCGCTGACGAATGCGAGACGAACGCCGTCGCCAGTTCCGGCGGCAGGCTGGTGGGTCTTGAGTGCAATCGCGGTCGGGATTGGCGCGGTGGCCATTCGGCAGGTGTTGCCCGTGGGGCAAAACGTGTTCGGCCTGCAACTGGGGTATTTTGCGAGCTACATCTTCCTGTTCGCGCTGGGAATTGCTGCGTGGCGTCATGATTGGCTGACGCAGTTGAGCTGGAAACAGGCGCGGGGGTGGATCTATGGCCTGGCAATCGCGTGGCCCGTGCTGCCGGTGGCTTTGGTGCTGGTGCACTCCGGACATGGAGGCGCGAATGCAGGTTTTGGCGGCGGGCTTTCGTGGCCAGCGATCCTTTATGCATTCTGGGAGCCGCTGGTGGCGTGGGGAATCATCGCTGCGTGGCTGCTGTTGTTCCGAGCCAGGATGAATCAGCCGTCACGATTCTGGGAGTGGCTGGGGCGCCGAGCCTACGCGGTTTACATCATTCATCCGGCGGTTCTGGTTGCTGTGGCGCTATTGCTGCATGGGTGGATTGCGCCAGCGTTAGTCAAGTTTGTGGTCGTTGGCGCGCTCAGTTGCGCGGCAACATGGCTGATCGCCGATCCGCTGGTCCGGATTCCGGGAGTGAGGCGCGTGGTGTAAGTCGATTGATCAGAAGGACAGGTAGTGAAAAAGAAATGAGCGCAAAAAATCGCCTCCGAAGGAGTTCTTCTCTCCGGAGGCGCTTGTTTGATAACAAGGTAACTATGAAGATGGGGACCAGTAGCCGGCACTGGAGGTCGGTAGTACACGGCTACTGGTGATCCCTAACAAAACGAGAACGGCTGCGGCTTCCCCTTTCCACAACTGCCTCGTGTCGCCCGGCTCTAGAGTGGCCTATTTACTGCTGGCCGCCCGAACCATGTTGACAACTGGAGTGTCGCTGATCTGGCAATCTCGTTCCGTGATGGTCGTCACAACGCATTGTGGGAAACGCGCACTTAAGTTTCGCTGCGCTCATTGCACACACTTAGCGGTTTGACAAAGGGTGCTCGCCACCCGAAAATCGGAGATTCAGTTGGTGCGACGGAAGGCTTTGGCTTGACTGCTCTTATCTCTACGAATCTTGGTTCGATACCGTTGCTTGGGCGCGGTAAAGTACGCGATCTCTACGCGATTGACGACAAGCTGTTGCTGGTTGCCACAGATCGCATTTCTGCGTTCGATCATGTGCTGGGAACGGGAATCCCCGGCAAGGGGAAGATTCTGACGCAGATCTCGCTGTTCTGGTTCGAGATGATGGCGGGCATTGTTCCCAACCATCTGATCGCCACGGACGTGCGTGAGTTCCCTGCTTCACTTGCGCCTTACGCGGATCAGCTCGAAGGCCGGTCAATGCTGGTGAAGCGCGCTGACATGTTTCCGGTCGAATGTGTAGCGCGTGGATATTTGGCTGGGTCAGGTTGGAAGGACTACCAGGCGACCCAGGCGCTTTGCGGCATTC
Source organism: Acidobacteriota bacterium (assembly GCA_025353435.1). GTDB lineage: Bacteria > Acidobacteriota > Terriglobia > Terriglobales > Acidobacteriaceae > Telmatobacter. The sequence continues at coordinate 8,622 of JANXQR010000515.1, forward strand.
CTCTTCCGTCGGGGTTGCTGGATGGCTCTCGGCTGCCGGAGCCGATATTTACTCCTGCCACAAAAAGCCAGGATGGCGAGCACGATGAAAACATCGCGTACGAAGGGGTTGAGAAAGCCATCGGACAGAAAGACGCGTCGGAGCTCCGTCGGCTGACTCTTGCAATTTACGCGAAGTCTGTCGCACATGCCG
>JANXQR010000521.1 GCA_025353435.1 Acidobacteriota bacterium
TCTGTTGACGAAGGAAGCTGCGGTGGACGAGCTGTACAAAGCAATTCAGGAAGTCTTGAAAATAAAGTAGAGACCCGGGATAGCGCGCATCAATATGCTTTCATGGACTGGATCGAGGGGTCGCAGAGGATCAAGATCAACCGAACGAACATTTACATCATCGGTCTGTCGATGAACCAATCAGTCGACGCAGCACAATCCGAGAGCCGCGCTAGGCAAGGTGGAAGTGGTGCAGTTCCCTATGCCCAACGCACGGGCGATCGCTCGCATACCCAGGCCTTGCTTCCGTAGGGCTACCACTTGCGCCTCCACCGCCGGACTCACGCGAGGCCGACTTAGCAACCTTGCCCTCTGCCCTGGCGCCGCTTCAAACCCTCTTTGACGCGCTCTACAAATCATTTCCAGTTTCTAACTCCGCAAAGACACTTCTGCCATGCTCAACCATACCTCTCGCCGTAGAACTCATTCGTCGATCGTCATACAGTCTGTCGGGCGCCACGGTTCCCGGGGGGCTGGCATGCGCGTGGCAGCTCCTCGTGGACGTGACGACCGGACAATCTGAATAGCTGCAAGGGGCCTGAGTGCGAGGATGAGCATGTCATTCAAACCCCTTCATCGTCACCCAGACTAGCACGCCAAGAGCTCCCAGGCAGATTGGGATAATCACCATTATGTCCATCTCTTGTCCAGCTGGCTCATGACATCCTCTCTTTCATCTTAACCACCGCTCGGCATTTTTCTCTCGCCCTCCTTGTGTTGTATCAAAGTTAATGCGCGCTCGAGTCCTCGTGCGATCGGTTCATTCGATGTTCCTGTTGATCTACATACGCTACCATCATGGATGATGAGTACCGCTAGGGCTTTTTCCAGTTCGGGTTTTAGGTATAGGCATGTAATATCCTCCCATGGGAGTTTCCAGAGAAGTCAAAGGCGGCATATGCGCCTGCGAAGCACTTCTCGCACGTCTTGAACGGCAGAGCCTCAGCGACCATGAATACGAGGCGATGAGTGGCTTTGACCCAAAGAATTGAAAAGGAAGCCATTCTCCACCAGCTCCATTGCTGTGCGGTCTGCTCTGAAACGACTCACTAACCTGACAGCGGTAAGAACCGGGAAATCCGATCATGGAAGTTTGTAGAGAAGTAAGAGACCTCGCTGATCGCTCCCGCCGCTCTCATCATCATGCCTCTGCTGCGAATTGCTCGA
>JANXQR010000526.1 GCA_025353435.1 Acidobacteriota bacterium
TCGGCCGACAGGGCCAGGCGCTCGCCCACATTCAGGGTTCGCAACAGGTCAGAAACCTTGCACTATTTTTTTGAAAAATTTGTGGGTGCTCTATCGCTCGCGCCAGCGAGTACCGTCCTCGCTCACCCACACCGCGCCCGAGTCCGTCGTCAACTGGAATGCTGCCGGTGCTTTCTCCCCGGCGGAATTCCTGCGCTTGTCCTGCACGGCGCGCGAGTCGGCAGTTTGGATCTGTGCCACCTTGCCCGCCCATTGCGGCTTCACTCTCTTCCAGCTCTTGCCGCGATTTCGGCTTACAAACAGCGCACCTTCGCCGTCCAGGGACAGGATCCGCTTCCCCAGCGTGACGCTCATCTGCGCGGGCATCCGGCTCGGCAGCTCCGCCACCTGCACCTCCGACACGCTCGCCGACGATGTCTCCAACAGCGGTGCCTCAGCCTGCACCGTCACCGTCTGCGATGCCGCTCCCACGGTCAGCGGCGCGTCCAGCATGGCCATGTCGCGCGGCTTCAGATCCACGGTCTGCCTATAGCTTTCAAATCCTCGCGCCGTCACGCCGAGTTCGTATTGGCCCGGTAAAACTTCGGTCAAGTCGAACGATCCGTCGGGGTTGCTCGTCGTCTGCCGCATCTTTCCCGCTCCATTGCGCAGGGTCACCGTGGCCCCCGAAATCATCGCGCCTGTCTGGTCTGTGACGCGTCCCGAAACTTCCGATGTACCGTCGTCCGGTCCAGAATCGTGCTCAATCTTTAACAGCGGCGCACTGCTTAGCGCTGCAAAGTTGCGGTTTCGCAAGTCGATCGGTTCATGCCCCTCGGCAGGCGCAGGCGCGGGCTTCGGCTGTGCCGCAGGCGCGAGCTGACTGGTTGAAGATGCTGATGCGCCAGCGCTGGCTGCGCTTCCGGGCAAGCTGAAGTTCTCCCCTTGCGGAGCTGTCTCTTTCTCTTTACTGTCCGTTCGGCTGCTCTCGTGCACCACACTTGGCTGTTCGTTGGCCCCCGGTCGTTCTGCAGATCCTTGAGTCCGTTTTCCCGCGTTCAGACCAGGGGTGCGGAGTGCAGACTCATTCCCCAGCTTCTCGGTCGTTGCTGTGGGTCGGTCGTTCCTGGGTGATTCCGGTGCCACTCTTTGCGGAGGTTGCGGCCTTTGCAACTGCGCGTTCTGGCCTGCCGCCGGGGGTGTCTCCCGATGTGCGCGCAGATACACAACCGTCGCCAGCCCGCATGCCAGCGCCGCGGCTGCCAACCCCGCGGGAGTCAGCCAGCGCCGCCATGGCCATTCCCATCTCGATCCACTTACGGCGGGCTCAGGCTCAGCGGCGCCCTGCAACAGGAACACAATGCTCCGGCACTTCGCGCACTCGGCCAAATGCGCAAGCATCTGCTGGCGTTCGCGTGCGTTTGCCGCACCTTCGACGAAGGTGCTTAACTCGTCCGCATCCGGATGCATCCCGAGATGGAGATTCTCGTTCACCCTCGTCCTTCCTTATCGGAGTACGCTTTGTCTCCGGGACTTTGCAGCAGTTTTCGCAAATTTACTTCCACATCCCTGGGATCTGTCCCCAACGCCTCCTCGGCCAATCGCCCGCTCATTCCGCGCGCTTGGAGCGCCCGCAAAAGCTCTTTTCTCACGCGTTGAGTGGCGCGTTTCAACTTGCGGCTCACTGTCGCCTCGTGAACGCCCAGCACGCGGCTCACCTCCGCAAGCGTATGCACATCCAGATAGTAGGCCGATAGCAGAAATCGGTCCTCGGCGTCCAAAGCTTTCAGGACGGATTGCAGCCCCTTGCGCAGACGTGCGATCGTCTCAGGCTCTGGGTCAACTGGAGTGGGGGCTGCTGGTTCCACATCGCCGAGTTCAGTTTCCTTGTGAGTTCTGCGGTAGTGGTCCACCTGCCGTTGGGCCAGCATTGCCCGCATCCAGCCCATCAACGATCCTCGGCCCGAGTACCGCTCCAGCGGTGACCTCTTCAAACCCCCACGTGCCGTCACTCCATATAATTCCGAGTAAAGGGCGCTTGCCAGCTCTTCGCCTAGCGAAGCCGACCGAGCCATTCCCACTGCGGCCCTCATCAGGGGGCCCTCGTAGAGTTTCATGAACTGCTGCCACGCTGCCTCGCGTCCCAGCGCACATCCCAGTGCCAGTGCCAGGTCATCGAGGTGCAACCCCCGCCAGAAAGCCTCCCGTTCCAGCGCACCCGCCTGTTTCTGCGACTCCAGTCCGAAGTTATGTTTCGCTCCAATTGTCTGGAGCGCCGCGTCGAACTCCGTCTCGGTCACTTCGACAATTCCGGCACCTGCCTTTACCCAAAGCTCGGCCAGCAGCGTCTCCGGCATAAGCCCATGGCCGGCTTCAGAGAAGAGTCCATGGGTAAGATGACCGTGTCCTTCAACGGAGAAATCCGCCACTTCCGCGTCCATTCGCGACGCGGTTGCGTTAGCATCGTCCGCCGGTGAAATATCCATGCTTGCCAACTACACTACCACCTGAACTATCGCGCCCGAATTGTCTTCGCTTGGCAATTTCATTGCGATTTGCGCGTTCGTGGACAAGAGATTGGCAGTCTCCCTCGGGAGAGGAATCGATCCGACCGGAACTCATTACGAAGAGAACGATCAGCATGATGCGCCTGACTCACAGCCCACGATTTGATCACCGGGGTTCGGATGGCTATATTGGGTGCTTCAGCCGCACCTTCGGCCCGCCGACCTCTGCGCCGGCGTTGAGTGATGCGAACGGCAACCATCCAACGGGGAGTCTCATGAAAGCAAGTACGAAATGGACCGTGATAACGGCAGCCACAATGGTTCTGTCGCCGATGATTCATGCGCTGCAATCAAGCCCTTTTCAAAACCCGCAGCTGACTCTCGAAGATCGGGTAACCAACATTCTCTCGCTCATGACGCTGCAGGAGAAGGAAGCCTGCTTTGGCACAAGCACCGCGGTGCCGCGTTTAAGCATTCCGGACACTGGGGGCTCCGAAGGGCTGCACGGATTGGTGCAGAGTGGTGGCTTTGGCGGACCAAGCGTGACCACGACTACGTTCCCTGAGGTCATCGGCCTGGCATCAACCTGGGATCCGGAGTTGATACGCAGTGTCGCTGCTGTGCAAGCCGATGAGGCGCGTTATATTACGCAGAACGCGAAATACAAGCATCCGGCGCTCGTAGTCTGGGGCCCGAATGCCGACCTTGCACGCGATCCCCGCTGGGGTCGAAACAATGAGAGCTACGGCGAAGATCCTTTTCTCGTTGGAACCATGTCGGCCGCATTTGTTCGCGGACTGCAGGGTGACACGCCGAACCAGTGGGAAACTGCTTCGCTGCTGAAGCACTTCCTCTCGAACAGCAACGAGACCACGCGTGGCCATTCCAGCTCGAACTATGACACGGCTCTTTTCTGGGATTACTATGCGGCGCCCTTTCGGATGGCGATCGAGGACGGTGGCGCGACGTCCTTGATGGCCTCATACAACGCGTGGAACCACGTCCCCATGACGGTAAATCCGGTGATCGCGAATGTGGTCGTAAAGAAGTGGGGCGCGGATGGCATAATTTCGTCCGATGCGACCGCGGTAGAGCAACTTGTGACCGGCCACAAATATGTCGCAGATCAGCCCACAGCGCTGGCCAGCACGATCAAGGCTGGCATCTCGCAGATACTGACGTTTGTCCCCGACCTGCCCGGCCGCCTGCAGAAGGCAATTGACGCAAAGCTGCTGACCGAGGCCGATCTTGACAGCGCACTTCGCGGCAAGTTCCGCACGGTAATCCGGCTCGGGCTGCTCGATTCCCCGAATAGCAGTCCATACGCAAAGATCGGCACGCTTGGCGAACCAGAGCCGTGGAATACACCGGAGCACAAGGCTCTCGCGCTCCGGGCCGCGAGAGAGTCCATCGTGCTGCTCAAGAATGCCGGCAACCTGCTGCCCCTCGATCACGGCCATCTGAAGTCGATAGCCGTGATCGGCCCACGCGCCAACGACGACCTTCTCGACATGTATGCGGGAAAGTATCCCTATTCCGTAACTCCCCTTGAGGGCATCAAGAGTAGATTGGATCCGGCCACAACCTTTAGTTATGCCGACGGAAGCGACATTGAGGCCGCAGTCAAGGCCGCGCAGGAGGCTGAGATCGCCATCGTAGTTGTCGGAAACCATCCGGTCTGCGGCGACAAACTCGGCGGCCAGCTCTTCAACACGGACACTTCAACAAAGCCATGCCTTGACCCAACGGAAGGACGCGAAGGCAGGGATCGGGAGTCCATCGATCTTTCGCAGGAAGGTCTCATTCAAAAGGTCTACACCGCGAATCCCAAGACGGTCGTGGTGCTGGTTTCGAGTTTCCCGTACGCGATTGAGTGGACGCAGGCTCACGTTCCTGCCATTCTGTTTACCGCCCACGCATCACAGGAGGAGGGAAACGCAGTAGCTGAAGTTCTCTTCGGCCAATACAGCCCGGGCGGTCGCCTGACCCAAACATGGCCAAATTCGCTAGCGCAACTGCCTCCGATGGATGACTACGACATCCGGCATGGCCGCACCTATATGTACTTCAAAGGCGAACCGCTCTACCCATTCGGCAGCGGCCTCAGCTATTCAACTTTCCAGTACTCAAAGATGAAGGTGCACCCGTCGTCGATCTCGAGGACCGGAGAGACCACAGTCTCGGTTGACATCGAGAACACGGGGAGCAGGACCGCCGATGAAGTGGTGCAGTTGTATGTCCGGCGTGTGCCTGCGGAGCCCGGCGATCCGAAGGAACAGTTGAAGGGCTTCAAGCGAATCACGCTGCCGCCTGGCGAGAAGAGAACTGTCAGCATTCAAATCAAAGCATCCTCCGTTGCCTCGTGGAACGACACTACGCAGCGACTCGAAGTGAAACCTGGAGCAATGGAGTTGCTGACCGGCAGCTCCTCATCAGATATTCGAGGGAAGCAGCAACTGCTGATCAGGCCATAGGACTGGAGTCGGCGGGAGTGGTCTCGGGTCCAATGATGGAAGCCGAAATGGGCAACATCGCCACGGCCGGGCCAGGCGCATGGAATTTGACACTTTCTCGGATCACGACAACACCCTCGTCCGTGAAGACTGGATGACCGCCTCTTTCCTGGCGTTGCCAGGGAAGAGTCAGCCACAATACTCCTGCAGCGAGCTTCAAAGCGTTATTCTGCAATAAGCTCCTATGAGCGAAGCTCGAACCATTCAGCCACAACAGCAACCTCGGCGAATCTCTCTGTTCGACTCAAGCGGACTTCCTTGGACAGCGCATCTGAGCTTGGGCTGGATCATTTTTGTATTTGCCGTCACCGGAGGATTGGCAGCCATACCCATCGGTTTGTGTCTTGGGGCATGGCTTAGGGCAAGGACACGGTCCGCCCTTGTGCTTGGCATCTTCGTGCTGCTAACAGGGGCGTGCGTGCTGCTGTTTCTGCCGGACTCAATAATGACCCAAAAATGGGCGGACGCAGTTGGCTTGTGTGCTGTCGTACTTTGGTTCGCTGGAGCTTTGATTGGTCGATACCAGATCGCCCGACATTACGCGCAACGCGAAGGCTCAGAGTTTGGGCTGAGCCTAGCGTTCACACTCCTCTTTGGCGTCTGGTATCTGAACTATCGAATCCGGCCTGAATTCCCAGCCTCACCTAAGATCAGCCCCGCTGATTAATTGTTCCGGGCGAGTGACTGCGCACCCTTACCCAACCCCGATTCTGGGCCTGCCGGGGGCGGAGATCAGTCAAAGCGACAAGTTGCCCACGACTCGACCGGAACAATCTCGACGCGCATTGAAGCTGTAAAATTCAGGCCATTCACAGGATTTTGGTTTGCAAACATCGAGTGTGAAAAGAGCTTCCAACTTCGGTGGGTGTTTCTTTGTTCAAGCATAGGCGGGGCGATGATCGAACTGCCTCTTGTCCTGCTTGCCGGAGACGCGTGGAATCAATCGACGGCAAGGTGGATTTTGTGGAATACCTGCTACCCGATGCTTTGGGCTACTGATCGCCCGCTTAGTTTGTTCTTTGCGCACGAACGGATTGGGCCCAGTTTCACAATGGTTCTGATATTCGATTGCTTATTCGTCCTCTTTTGTGGGCTTGCTTTGGGTGTAGTTTGCACAACAGCAGCGGCGGCAATGAGGTCCATTTGCCGAAGCTTTCGTACAAGGGTCGGCTAGATACGCCCCCTTTGCCGTTGAACGGTTTCTGCCGTATATGAATCGCGGTTCCAAAGTACATTTGTGGTGTGAAATGCTGATGGTGAAGGCCCGAAGGAGACAGTTTTGACGTATGGGCACGATAACGATGAAATGTTAGAGGAGCTTCACCGCAAGCAAGGCGCGGCTAAGTGGCCGGAAACCTTGGAGGCGGGCCGGAGCGTAGACGAGTTCCTATGGAAGGGCGATCCCAAAGCGACGCCCGTTCAGCGCATAGGTCTCGCAATCTATGGAGTTGGCTTCCTTTTTCTTTTCGTAATCGCAATCGTGATCATAGTCGTTGGGCGGGATTGGCCCGATATTATCGGCGGCCTAGTCGGAGGAACTCCATCTGGCATCTTTGCATTTCGTTTTTTGAGGAACGCTTTTCGCGGGAATACTCACCGGTCGAGGCCGCGCTAGTTCACAGCTATCGTCGCGAACGCCGCGTACTGCCCAAGTAACCGCCGACTCGTCCCCAACCCCATACCGACCTCCCGGACTGAGGGTGAAGAATCGGCATAGATCCGAGTTGGCCAATTCAACCAGAACTCAGAAAAGGCATCCGGGCAGATACTGCGGGACTGTTCTGGCTCCCCGATCCACCTGTTGCTCGCGCAAATCGCTTTCTCAGACACGCTTCTAGGCACGTAGCTCCTGAGATGGTCATCACCGGCCGGTTTTCCTCTCCTGTGATAGCGTCGGTCCCAAATGAGGAGTTATTGCCCGCATGGGCTAGAAAGCGTGTTTGGATGTTCGGTAAGACGGTCCTGATTGCAGCAGTTCTTCTTGCATCCCTGGTTCTTCATGCTGAAAGTACGCCGCTGGTGACTAGCCAGGTGGACGAACAGAGCCGGATTACTCTGCATGCCACCATCTCCCCTCGCGTCCGTGCCATGGTCGATCGCGGCGCAGCAGCCGAAAATCTGCCCGCCGGACGCATGATGGTGATGTTGAACCGGCCGGCCGACCGTCAGGCCGTTCTCGATCAATACCTAGAGGACGTGCACACGCCCGGGTCGGCGAGTTTCCATCACTGGCTCACTCCGGACCAATTCGGAAAGCTGTTCGGCGCTTCCGACGCGGACATCGGAGTGCTTTCGCGATGGCTCGAAAGCCACGGCCTGCAGGTGAACAGGGTGGCGCACGGGCGGCAGTTTCTGGAGTTCACGGGAACCGTAGGTCAGGTGAATGTGGCATTTCGCACCGCCATTCACGAGTACGCGGACGGCGACCCCCTGATTACACGGTACGCAAACGGAACCGAGCTTCAGATTCCCGCGGCATTGACAGCGCTGATTCGCGGCGTTGCCCCGCTGAACAACTTCGCCGCCGAGCCGCAGATTGTGGCGCGCGGCAAGGCGACGTACGATCGCACGAAGCGGCAGGCCACCCCGCTTTGGACGTTGCCGAATCCGTTCCGTACATCGAATCAGAGCGCATACCCGATGGGCCCGGAGGACTGGGCAGCGCAGTACGACATCACTCCGCTCTACCGGGCGGGGGTGACGGGCACGGGACAAACGATCGGCATTATCAACGAATCGAACATCGACCTGAGCCTGGTGCAGGCGTACCAGAAACTGTTCGGCCTGACGGGCCCGCTTCCGCAGGTTGTGATCGACGGGCTCGATCCGGGCCCGATTAGGGGAGTGGAGACCGAAGCGTACCTGGATGTGGAACTGGCCGGTGCCATTGCACCGCAGGCCAACGTGCTGCTTTACGTGGCGAATGCTGGTACGCTCATCGATCCACTGGAGCTGGCGGCGGTGCGCGCGGTGGAGGACAACGAAGCATCGGTGCTCAGCGTGAGCTTCGGCACGTGCGAAATGTGGCTCACCCAGAGCGGCAACCAGTTCTGGTCGCTGCTGTGGCAGCAGGCCGCGGCGCAGGGGCAGACGGTGCTTGTCTCGTCGGGCGACACCGGTCCGAGCTGCCAACTGGCATTTCCGTCGGTAAATGCGCTGGCCTCTACGCCGTGGGACATTGCGGTGGGGGGAACCGACTTTTACTACTCGGATTACGCAGCGGGAGGGGCGAGCGCCGATACGCTTTGGAATGGGGCGAATGACGCGAATCTTGGGTCGCTGAAGGCTCCATTGCCGGAGCAGGGCTGGAGCGACGCCTTTGGTCTGAATGTGATCGCGAACGGCTGGGAACGCGGCCAGGTGGATGCGGGAGGCGGCGGTCCGAGTTCCTGCATTTCGCGGTCGACGAGCGGCAGGTGCAGCGGCGGTTATCCCAAGCCCGATTGGCAGGGGGGCCCGGGCGTGCCGACAGACGGCGTGCGTGATCTGCCGGACGTCTCGCTCTATGCTTCGAACGGCGCCAACCTGAGCGCGGTGCCGATCTGCGCGGCTGCGGGCGAGTGTGCACCGGGATCGGCGAATCCCGAGGTAGAGCTGGTCGGAGGCACATCTGCCTCTGCGCCCGCGATGGCAGGCATCCTGTCACTGGTGAACCAGAAGTGGGGACGGCAGGGGCAGTCGAACACGGTTCTTTAGGCGCTGGCCCGGCAGAAGCCGGCGGCGTTCCACGACATTACGCTGGGTGGCATTCAGACGATTTGCAGCACGACCTTCTGGACCTCGTGCACACAGGCGCCGAACGGCCACAACGCGACACCCGTGTACCTTGCCGCCGCCGGTTACGACATGGCGACGGGGCTGGGGTCAGTGGATGCGAACGCGCTGGTCACGAATTGGAATGCGGTTGTGTTCAACCCGACCACTACCAAGCTCCAGGTATCAAAGATGACCGTGACCCATGGAACGCCGCTGACGCTGACTGCCACGGTGACGCCTGACTCGGGCGGGGGGACGCCTACCGGGGCCGTATCGATCCTGACCAATGCGAGCCTGCCGGCAAGCCAGTCGCAGACGAGCCTGCCCCTGACGAGCGGCTCTGCCAGCTCAACCATTGATTCACTACCCGGCGGCGACTACCAGTTGACGGCCCGTTACAGCGGCGACGGGATCCACGCCGCAAGCACGTCATCGCCGGTGGAGGTGAAGATTGCGGCGGAGCCTTCCACCGCCAACATGATTCTTACGAGCGGCAACCATGTGCTGGCCAGCCTCAACGCAAGCGTGCCATACAACCAGCCGTTCCAGATCAACCTGCAACCGACGGGCGTGAACCGACTGCTGATCAACTCAGGAGGAGCTGCGACGGGAACAGCGACGTTCACGCTGGACTCGACGACCGTGACCGTTCCGCTGAATGTGGCCGGAATCGCGTCGTGGGTTCCGCCCGCGCTGACGCCTGGGACCCACACTGTGAGCGCCAGCTATTCAGGTGACCCAAGCTACCAGGCCTCGTCCGCGGCAGCCGTGACCTTCACGGTGATCAAGGGGCCCATCTGGATCAACGGTGATTTCTTCGGACCCCTGACCTTTGAAGCGAATGACCCCAATTACCTGCTTGCGCCGGGCAGTTCGCTCACGTTTGGCGTAACGGTGCAGCCGGGGTGGTCGCTGGGGGCAAGCCCCGGCCAGATTCCCCTCGGAACTGTGACCCCCACCGGTACCGTGAGCCTGTGCCTCAATGCGGGAGCCAATGTAGCAGCAGCGTGCCTCGCCCCGGCGTACACCATCACCGTGCCGCTCACACCTGCCAACGGACCGAATGCGCTGCAGGCCAATGCTGTCGGTACGTTCCAGAACATTGCTTCAGGCTGGTACATGGTCGAGGCGCAATATAACGGAGATTCGAATTACACGCCATACGGCCTCATCATCACGAATTGGGTCGACGTGAACCCGCTGCCGACTCTGGTTCCGACAACGACGACGCTGAGCGCTTCGCCCTCCAGCATTTCCGGCAGCGACACGGCGCAGGCAACGGCAACCGTCATCCGAAACGACAACAGCGGGACCACGCCCACCGGAATTGTCGCGTTCTTCAGCAACGGACGGTTTCTTTACCAGCTTCAGTTACCGAATGCGACGGCAGGCACTTCGAGTTCAGTCACGTTCCACCCGGCGGCCTCATGGTTCTGGAACAACGGCACGAATGACCTGATCGCTGTGTATTACGGGGACGGAGCGACCTTCGGGCCCTCGCAAAGCAACACCGTCGGCATCGAGGCGGCGCGAACGACCGCGGCGGACTTCACGCTGGCTCCGCAGACGGCCCAAGTCAACGTTAAGTCGGGCAGCACGGCTACGGCCATTCTGAATCTCGCATCGCTCAACGGACTGAACGGAACAGTTAGCCTGACGTGTGCCGCGTCCTCAGCGCAATTCGCGTGCAGCCTCAGCCCATCTTCACTGCTGTTGAACGGCGCCTCGACAGCAAGCGTAACGATCTCGGCGAAGTTATCGGAACAAGCCTTGACGGTTTCCACGGTCCCCGGTTGGCCCGCCGGCTTGCTGGCGGTATGCTGCGCGCTTGGCGTTGCGCGGAAACGACGTACCCTTGGCACGTGGACTATGGTGATCCTGCTCGGAGCGTGTGCGCTTACAGCAATTAGTGGCTGCGGCGGAAGCGGGGGCACCGGGACCGGCAATGGCGGCGGATCGAATCCGAACAATACACCGGCAGGCCGCTACAACGTCGTGGTTACGGCTACCTCTGGAACTGTGGTTCACAACGTTAAGCTCGCAGTCATCGTGGAATGACAGCAATTCTAGGAACGGAGCACCGGCGATAAACTGATTACCAAGGAATGTAGCAACTGGCAGTGAAAGTGGCTCTGATCGCAAGAAGCTCGATTGCCCGCGTACTGATCGACAAAGATAATCTGCATGGCCCTAGTGTGGGTGATGCCGGTACTGACCCTGCGAGGGTTCTCGGTGTACCCCTACAGATCCGGGAATCAGTAAGCCTGATCCACCACCTACGTCGCGATGCATTGTCGGGGTCGACTCTCCATCGCCGTGACGTATGCCCCTCAGTCATAGGCGCAGTTGCGGTAGGCATTCATCACAGTAAAGGCGGATTGCCCCTTCCTGCCTTGTTCTACCTGAAGCATCAGGTCAGTGCTTGACCCCGGTCCCCTCTCCTTCGAAGATAGGGCTTCCGTCCTGGAGGGAATATGGGTGAGTGGTTGTCGAGGAGATCGATGTACGATCTGGTCTGGTCTGAACCGCTGAGTTCTCTGTGTGCGCGTTTCGGTATCTCAGACGTGGCGTTGCGCAAGACCTGCCAACGAGCGATGGTGCCAACGCCAGAGAGAGGATATTGGGCAAGGAAGGAGGCGGGAAAGAAGGCGTTTGTGCGGCCGTTCTCTGAACGGCCTCCAGCCATGGACCATGAGGTCCAGGTCGGCGGCTGGCGCGAATACTCGTCGTATCACATCTGGACCGATGACGAACTACTCGATCCTCTACAGCCGCCTCCTCAGTTCGGGAGCACGCTCGAATCCGTTCGAGACCGGATAACCAAGGCAATTGGGAAGGTGACAGTGCGACGTGAGGTGACGGACTGGCATCCGGCGATCTCACGGCTGCTGAAAGAAAATGCAGTGCGCCGGGAGAAGCAGCGTGCGTCAGGCTACGTCCTGTCCTCGGAGAGAACTCAGTTCGATAGCCTTTTCGTCCAGCGAAGGCTTCGTATCCTGAATTCCTTGTTTATTGCGGTGGAGAAGTTTTGCGGCAGGCCATTGAGGATGCGGTCAAGACTTCGATCTCGTTCTACGGTCAGATTGTTTGGATCAAGCTTGCGACTTCGAGAATTGGGAGCGGAGCCAATCCGAAAGGCAGCGCAAGGACGGATGAGAAGCTGACCTTAGGGGTTCTGGACGGCTACAACTCGGAACGGGAGAACCACTCATGGTCGGACGACAGCGGAGCCAAGATCGAGAGCCAACTCAGCGAGATCGCGATCGAGACCGTATATCAGGCTGAATTGGCATACCGCAAGGGCGTCGAACGAAGATACGAGCTGCGGAAGAAGCGCAAGGCTGAGCTAGAACAAGAACTGTTCCGACGCAAGTTGGAGGCTGAGCGGGCTGAGAACGAGCGTATTCAGAAGCTTGAAAAGGAGCGGATCGATCGCCTTCTGCAAGAAGCAGCGGCATTCGATCAAGCTGCGGTCATTCGGAAGTACGTCCAGGCGATCCTCAATGCGGCGGCCGGATCGGCCGATTCGCCTGCTAAGAAGCTCAAAGCATGGAGCGAATGGGCATTGGCAGAGGCTGATCGGATCGATCCGAGCGTGAACGAAGGGCTCCTCGGGTGGATGAACGGAACTTATGTCAGCGTGGGATGACCGCACGGGGTATGACAGTATTCATAGAAATGCTACCGGGTCTGATTCCCCTGCGCCTTAGCGCACAACCATATCGAGGATCATCTTTACGAGGCCCATACCCCCGCGACGACCGGCGGCCAGGTACGGCCTCGTTGCGTGGGACCCGAGCCGAAGCGATGACGACCGAGATGACGAGTGTGGACGCGAAGCTGGCGCGGCATCGACGCAGAGGTACAGACCTGATTTCCTCGGAGAGTGGGCAAATTGCCCAGGGGTCCACAGTCACCTTTACCGCGACCACAGCGTTCCGGTGCAGCAGAGGTAGTTCGCCTCCGACAGTCGCATGGTGACGGTAGCGAACGAACTGGCGCAAGAAGTGCACACACGGATCACCATCCCCGTGTACAGCAGCCGGAGCGCGATGCCACGACGGCATCGCCCAGGGGTATTCGGTATCTGGTTAGCAGATCGCTTCACCTTGTCCACATCCATCCGCGGGCACCTCGACCTTCACGATTCCGGCGACGAACCCCTAGCGCCCCGGCAAAAATGACTACCCCAGGAGTGCAGGTTTGGCGAAACTCGTATTGCGCAGGGCGCGACATCGAAGACCAGGCCGGCTTCATGGCGTCTCCAAGGCCAATTTGTGGCAAAGGGAAGGATTGTCTACAACCTAACAAGAACCTAAAGTCAGAGCCTAGTCGGGGCTGGAAACGTGCTTTGGTCTGTTACCGCAAACTGATCCTTCACTTCACTAGCGATCGGTAAAGACAAGCCGAGTTACCGTTACAAACCAGTCTTCGATGAATACATCGAAGCTTCAGTACTCCTTGAGCGCTTTCATCTAACAAGACGTTCTGTTCATCCTCGAACTTCGTAATCAGACAATCTCGATTTATTCCCGCCATCCGAGACAGCTCGCTTCCTCGGAAGTGAGATAGAGAAGATAAAGAAAGCCGTCTGGATTTTCAATATGGCTGATAACGTTTCGGACATCGGAGCCTTGAGAGAGTAGTGGATTAATGGTTTCAATTAGGTCGTATTCGTCTGTGAAGACACGCTCGTGGGTCTTCGTGTGAACGCTGCTGCGGCTTGTCCAGAGCTGAATGCGAGCGACATAGCGGCAGGCACGACTACCTTCATCGTGCGTGCAGCACAGATGGATCAGGTAACGTCGCCTGCGAGGCACTCGATTGAATTTCTGTGCGGGTCGGTTCATAGTCGGACGAGAGTGTGGCATTGAGCGTGAGCGATGCGGCTAAGTATTAAGCGGTTATAGCGCTGCGCAAGTATGCAGGGCAGGTTGGCGGCGAGGGCGTAGACTGCCATCACCCAGCACGCCCACCGCGGATTCCAGATAAAGAAAATGGGTAGGCAGCCGAACATGAACCAGTGCACAATTTCGGCTCGGCGGGTCTCGATGAGAAATTGTGCAACGCAATTGGGATCGCGACTGAGGAGCTTCCTCTTAGCGAATCCTCCAAGCCAAGGAGCACCATCGGGTAGAAGGTATTTCCATCTCCGAATGGCAAGCCAGTTTCGATACATACGCCCGTCTTGTTCCCAGGCGCGCGGGGCGGTGAGCCAAGTATCGCGTGCGAAGATGTGAGACGGGACGCGGAGAGCGATGAAGCTGATGGCGATGTGAAGGATGGGCCAGCCGAGGACGTTCGCCACCCACACCAGCGCGATCATACTTCGCGCCCTCGCCAGACAGTTTTGCGGCGGAGAGCGCGGCGAGACGCAGAGCGGACGAATACGGCACAGTAGTATGCGAGCGGCAGCGGATACAGCAGGCCGGTGAAAAAGCGGTAGCTCCCAAGCTGACGCGCGAGCCAGACAAGTTGCAGGCTGAGCAGTAGATAAACGACGGCCAGGCCGAGACGGCCGTAGTCATGCGGAACGATCAGCAGAAGCGCGGTAGACCAGAGGGCGGAGATCCACACCGCGGCCGAGGCAAGAACAATGCCGTCCGAGGCTGCGGCTCCGTGGATGAAAGCTTTTGTCCAGCTATCGGACATCTGGCCGAGACCCTCCGGAAACATACGCATATGGAGAGTGCCGCGGCCGCCCAGGCAGAGGATGCGCGCACCAGAGGTGCGGATGAGGTGAGCGAGGTTGACATTTTCCAGGACGCAGCCGCGAACAGCAGCGTGACCGCCAACAGCGAAGTAGGTTTCTTTGGAGATGAGGAGCGACTGGCCAAAGAGCCGCGGCTCAGAGACTAAACCGAACCCCCCTGCGCCCGCAGCCATGAGGACATTAAAAAAAAGCGACAACTGCTCGTATGTGGCGCTCATGGCATGATAGGGCAGCAACGATAGAACCAGTCCCGGATCGCGCTCGGCGAGCCAACGTGTAATGAGACGGTCCAGGCCTCTGTCAGCAAAGAATGTGTCCGCGTCCAGAAAGAGCAGATGATCGCCGATTGCACGCTGGGCTCCCTGATGACACGCCCACGCTTTGCCAGTCCAACCTGCGGGTAGCGTCGAGGACGTGATAACGGTCGCGCCAAGACTTTGTGCAATAGGGCCAGTGTTATCGGTAGAAGCATCGTCAACGACAAGAATTTCGACCGACTGCACCGTGGATGCCGTGATCGATTGCAGAAGACGCGGAAGATTATCTTCTTCGTTACGTGCAGGAATGACAATAGAGAGGCTGATCGCGCCGTGCGCCTGAGCGCGCTGGCATGC
This sequence comes from Acidobacteriota bacterium, assembly GCA_025353435.1. Taxonomy (GTDB): domain Bacteria; phylum Acidobacteriota; class Terriglobia; order Terriglobales; family Acidobacteriaceae; genus Telmatobacter. The sequence goes on from JANXQR010000526.1 coordinate 15,083, forward strand.
AGGAACGCGCAGGATGAGCAGGATGCCCGCAGGAAGTCCGACAGCGCAGAGCAGGGCTGGCACGATCATGGCTTTCCTTTGTCCGCTTGCTCGATAATCATCCGAGCGACATGTTGGCCGCCAAGCGTGACCATGGGCATGCCCGCTCCGGGATTAACGCTGCCGCCAACGAAGAACAGATTGTGGAACTGAGGGCTCTGCTTAGGCGCTTTAAACGCGAAGTTACTGCGGCGATCGCAGACTACACCGTAGATGGAGCCTCGATTGGAGGCGTACCGAGTCTCGATGTCGAATGGAGTCCAGAAGTCCTCTACAACGATGTGTTGCCGCAGATCGGTGAGGCCCATACGCTCAAGCTTGTCGAGGCAGATTTCTTTAAGTGCGACGTAATCCTCGCGCGTATAGGGATTACTTTCGTTGATGGATGGAATGTGCGGCAGGATCTTGATGTTGTCGCATCCGGGGGGGGCCTGCGATGGATCGGTGCGAGTAGGGGCGACGACATAGATGGTCGGGTCGTCCGGCAGTTTCTTGTCGCGAAAGACGCGGCGGAAGTGCTCGTGCAGATTATCCGAGTAGAAGAAATTGTGATGTGCGAGCTGCGGATAGACCCGATCCAGTCCGAGGTGCAGAATGATCCCGGAGCAGGATGGCTCGAAGCGACGCAGCCTCTTCATCGCGGAAGCGGACGAATGCAGCAACCGCTGCATTGCGGGAATAACTTCCATGTTGGACACAACGTAATCGGCGGGCAAGGTGCGAAGATCGCCATCAGAGTTGCGGACCTGTACGCCAGTGGCGGTGCTGCCGGAGTAGTCGATGCGCTGAACCTCATGCTCGAGGCACATCGTAACACCGGTCTCTTCAAGACGTTTGCGGAACGCGTGGCCCAGTTGATACAGACCGCCAGCCACATACCAGAGGCCGAAATCCATTTGGATGGTTGGCATCAGATTCATGAAAGCGGGCGAGTCGAGTGCGCTGGAACCGACATACTTGATGAAGTATTCGAAGATATCTCGAAGATAACGATTGCTTAGACGCTTATAAATGCTGCCGGACATCGAGTGCAGATAGTCGAGGTCGCGGGCTTCCCTCCACCCATAAAAGCGAAAGAACTGTAAAAGCGTATCAAGGCCGTGGCGGAGATAGCCACGTTCAAGGATTTCGTATTGGCGTCGTGAGTAATCGAGGAAGTCCTTGTACTCGCCGAAGACCTGCGGACCGAAGCGTTCGAGCTCCGTGCGCATTCTTTCGGGATCTTCCCAGAGGTCGACGACCACTCCATCTTCAAAAAAATTACGCCACTGTGGATCGACACGCTGCAGAGTTATATAGTCTTCGAGTCGCTTGCCGTCACCTTCGAAGATGGGACGAAAAATCTCAGGAAGTGTGAAGATCGAGGGTCCAAGATCGAAGCTGAATCCTTTGGTTTGCAATTGATTGAGTTTGCCGCCGACCTGCGCATTCTTCTCAAGGATAGTGACTTGGAAGCCTCTGCGTGCGAGCATGATGGCAGCGGACATGCCGCCGAGACCAGCTCCGATGACGATGACACGTTTGTTTTTGTCAGTGGCGCTCATGATGCGTGTACCAGGGTGATAGTGATGGTTTGAGCAGTGTCTCCAAGGTGGAACGAACACTCATCGAAGCGGGGAGGACCAAAACGCGCAGGTGGGTTGTCCGAGGCGCCTACCGGCTCGCTCGGTATGCCGATAAAGTTGTGATCGAGCTTCTGATTGTTGTTAAGGTCTTCGTAAACAGTGACGGCATAGATGCCCGGCGGGAGATCGGTATCAATGCGGAGGTGCTGGGCGTTAGAGGGGATGGGAAGAAATCCGTGACGGAGTGCCTTATCGCGGTCACCAGGAAATCCGGAAGACGAGGCGAAGACGAGGTAGGCTAACTCGCCGTGTGCCTGCTGCGTGAGGCGGACGTCAATGGTGAGATGCGTCTCCGTTTTGGGTTGCGCTGCGAGGGCGAGAGGAAGTACCGCACTGACCAGGAGTGGCAGGAGCAGACGGCTGAGGCGTCCCAGAAGACCGGTCGCCCCGTGCCGGAATCTGATCAGGCTGGCAAGTTGGTGCCTGGTGCGGCTATTGAATGGGAACCAGTTGATTTCGCGAGTGCGGCGATCGTTCGCGACCATGATGGTCCTCAAGCGCGAGAAAGAGCGCAGACCTTCGGGGCCGTGATAGCGGCCGTAGCCGCTTAGACCATTTCCGCCAAATGCAGCATGAGGATTTGCAATGTTACGGATGACGTCATTGATGCTGCAGCTTCCGGCTGAGAGCTGGGCAGCGACGCGACGCGCACGCGCTTGATTGTGGGTCCAGATGCTGCTGCTGAGCGCGAAGGGGCTCGCGTTAGCAAGTGCAATGGCTTCGGCCTCCTCTCGGAAAGAAGCCACACAGAGCACGGGGCCGAAGGATTCTTCAGTAAGGATGCGGGCCTCGGCGAGAACGCCAGTGAGGAGCGTCGGCTCATACGCGACCCTGGCAGGATCTTGCGGCCAGTGCAGCGTGGCTCCGCAGGAGAGTGCGTCTTCGACCTGGGCGCGAACATCAGATCGCGCGTCCTCAGTCAGGGGGCAGATATCTGCATCTGGATCAGTATTAACGCGAAGCATCGAGATGCGATGCTTTAGGCGGGCAAGAAACGCGTCATAGATGGACGCTTCAAGATAGACACGTTTGACTGCAACGCACACGCGTCCTGCATTGGAAAAGGCGCCGTAAGTGATGCCTTCAACGGCTCGGTCTAAATGGCAGTCCGCAAAAACGAGGCTTGCATCCTTCCCTCCGAGTTCAAGGACCATGGGGATGAGGTGCTTTGCGGCGCGTTCTGCGATCTGCTGACCGTGACGGCTGCTGCCAGTGAAGAAGATGAAGTCCGGGCGAGCATCAATGAGGGCAGCGGATTGTTCGGGACCGTCATACAACACCTGCACCATGTCGGGAGGCAGATTCGCTTTTACGCAAAGTCTCGCGATGAAAGTCGCTGTTTTGGGAGTGCGCTCGGAACACTTCAGCACCACTGCATTGCCCGCAGCGAGCGCCGTAATAAGCGGAATTACAGATAGTTGGAAAGGGTAATTCGACGGGCCGAAGATCAGAGCCACGCCATGCGGCTCGAAGGATGTCTCAAAGCGAGCCCCATGAAACAAGAAAAACGACTTACCGATGCGGCGCGGACGCAATAGACGCGCTGCATGGGACTCGTAGTAGCGAAGATGTTCCAGAGTGACGAGCACATCGCCGGAGAGAGCGTCCAGCAGTGGTTTCGAAGTTTCACGTGCGATGGTCTCGGCGATTGATTTGCACTGAAGGGCGATCTCGTGGCGCAAGTTTTCCAGAATGCCGCACCGGCGTGAGACCGTCAGTGCGGCCCACGCGGGTTGCGCAGCACGGGCTCGGGCAAGAATCCGACCTGAGGTGGCAGCGGTCATACTAGTGCCGGCTCCAGCCGCTTCGCGACGGGATATGGGACCTCATATTGCTCGCAGATCAGGTTGGCAGAGATACGTGCCGACTCAAAGATGGTGGGCAGTCCGCTGCCGGGATGCGTGCCTCCACCTACCAGGTAACAATTAGAGAACTCTTCAAATTTGTTGTGAGGGCGCAGGTAGAGCATCTGATCCCAGCTGTGTGCCATGTTGAAGGTGGCCCCCAGGAAGACGGAGTGCTGCTTCTCCCAGTCCTCAGGTGTGAGTATCCTCTCCTCACGAATGTGCGGCGTGACATCGCCGTAGGGCGTACGTTTGCGCAGGACGCGGAGAACGTACTCGCGACATTGCTGCTTGTATTCATGCCAGTTGATGCCACTGGTGTTGTTGGCCACCGGGGCGAGGATGTAGAGCGCAGAGTGGCCCGCGGGCGCACTGGACGGGTCCGTCTTGCTCGAGTTTCGAATGTAAACGGACATGTCTTCTGAGGTCGAACGACTATGCGAAATGTCTTCGATGTTCTTCTTGTAGTTGTTCGCGAAGACGATCGTGTGGTGCTCGACATCGTCATATTCACGATCAAGACCGAGGTACATCATGAACGTCGAACATGAGAACTTTCGCTTGCGGAGGTTCGATGGCTTGTGGCGACGAAGATCCTTCTCATCGAACAGCATGCTCATAGCATGACCGAAGTCGGCGTTGAGTACGACGTCGTCACAGTAGATCTTTTCGCCGCTCGCAAGCTCAACGCCGCAGGCGCGCCGGCCATCAAGGAGAACTCGAGCGACCGGTGTAGAGGTGTGAATCTCAGCGCCCTCTTCACGGGCAACGTCTGCAAAGGCTTGGCTAATTCGGCAAAGGCCACCCATGACGTGATACACGCCATGGGCGTGCTCCGTGTACGGAATCATGGTGAAAAGACCAGGGCAGTCCCACGGTGACATCCCGAGATATTTCGACTGGAACGTAAACGCGAGGCGGAGCTCTTCTGAGTGAAAATAATCGGCGAGCACGTTGTGCAGCGAACGTCCTGCGGCAATATGGGGGGCGGCTGCGAGCAGCGTGGGACTGATCAGGCTGGCGAGAGTGCCGTACGGTTGCTGCAGACACGGATAGAGCTTTTCAAATCGAAGACTCTCGCGCTTCAGGAAACGGTCGAAGCCAGCGCTTTCGCCCGGGAAATGCTTTTCAATCTCCGCCTTCATAGCATTCGGGTCAGAGCGCGCAAGCATTGTCTTGTCTGGGAAATTGAGCGAGTACATCGGATCGAGCCGATGGAATTGCAGGTAGTCGCTCGAGCGGCGGCCTCCTTCAACAAAGAGCTCATCGAGCAAAAACTTCATCATCAGGAACGTCGGCCCCAGATCGAAGCTATACTCGCCAAGCCGGAGTTCTGCATTGCGCCCACCGATGACATCTTGCTTTTCGAAGACTTGAACCCGGAAGCCCCGCTGCGCAAGAAGCATCGCGGTGGCGAGTCCGCCAGGCCCGGCTCCCACGATTGCGATGTGCCTTTTTCTATCTCTTGGATCAAAGCTCATACCCCAACCATAGGGTCCCCGGTGAGGTTACGGCGGGAGTTGAGCTCTCAAAATGGAATCATTTGCTTTACAAGCAAAGAAGTCAGCTTTGATTTCTGATCCGTAAACATGTCCAATTTCGCTGCTCAGCATGCTCTCCTACGTGGACGATGCCGTAGTGATCACAACTGCGGTGCACGGCGCATTGACCAGACTTCGATAGGCATGTTTCTGCAGCGAATCGAAGTAGACAGAATCCCCGGCTGAGAGCTGGAATTTTTCAACACCGATCGTCATCTCCAGCTCCCCCTCGATGAGGTACAGCAACTCTACACCTGGATGAAAATGCGGTGTGAGTTTCTGCTCAGGCAATGAATGGAAATGTGCCAAGAACCCGTTCAGCTTCCGCTCGGTAGCACGGAAGTCCAGGCTTTCGAAGGACCACGAGGCAGAAGTTGATTTCGGATCGGATGGGAATACCTTGCGCTCATCGCGCCGTGAGATAGCCACAACGTGGCGCTTCCGCGGATCAGTGAAGAAGTAATCGAGTCCAACGCCGAAGACCAATGCAATACGCGTAAGTGTTGGCAAGGTCGGCACCAGTCGGCCATTCTCGAGGCGCGACAACATAGCAGGTGAAAATCCGGAGTGTTCGGCGAGCTGCGCGAGTCCCATGCTGCGACGCAAGCGCAAGGTGCGCAGCTTGTCGGCAATCGCATAAGGCCGGATCGACTCCTCCACTGTGGTTGCGTCAGTAGCTTTTGAATTATTTTTCAGGGTTTTAGACACCTTTTTCATATGCCACCGGACAATTGAATCTGCATTAGCACCTTACTCACATTCAATTGTTTTTGCGTTACTGTCAAGAATGTCCTGGAGCCGCAGTAACGCCTCTTTAGAGGCAAGCTCACATGCGCAATCAGTTGGTAAAAAGAAACGCGCGCTTTTCTTCACGAACCCTTTGCCCTGAGTGCTAAATCGCCAAGGCTGTAAATTGACCCTTGATTCTTCCTTTGGTAGTTCGGTGAGCGGGTTGGCCTGTTGGCAACAGTTGACAGTTCAGGTTGTGCGATGTCCTTGCATGCAGGCGAGGTGGTCGGACGTGCTAACGGAGGAGCCAGATTGGGTAAACAAGCTCTCTGCTATACTCCTCGGAACTCCCTGACACTCTATTTGCTTTAATCCCTCAATTCTGGACCATGGAAGAGACGCCGGTATGCGATTCCTTTACATCCCCACTTTTTTCTGTTTGCAGCCTTGGCGGGTTGCGGTGGTGGCAGTGGCGGAACAGGGACAGGTTCGACGGGTGGCTCCGGCGGGTCAGGCGGAGGCCCTTCGTTTCAGCCGCGGCCGTTTCCCGGGGACTATTTTGTCACTCCTCCTTCGTCGGAATATGGCTCGATTTTCCCGGGCAACGTAGTCTACGATCCAGCCCTCAAGGAGTTCTTCTTCAGCAATCCGTGGTTGAACGAGGTCGAGGCCTATTCCACGATAGATGGCCACCGCGTTGGGGCAGTGTCGGTGCCCGGAGCCATGGGACTTAGCCTTTCGCCCGACGGAACTAAAATGGCGGTCGGTACGAACACGCCTCACATCTATTTCGTGGATCCTGCGGCGCTGCATGTTACGGGTGAAGTCAAAGTTCCTCCTACAGTCTTGGATCCTGCAGACGGACAAGAACCCGTATTGCCTTTTCTGATGGCGGCGGGTCCGATGCTGATCGAGACGGCAAGTGCCAATTCGATCGCAGCCGGCTTAGGCAATCTGCTCTCATACGATCCCGCCAGCGGCGCATTCGCGCAAGCAAATCCGCCCGGAGCGGATGTCGGCATTTACGGCTCAACGCCGGCGCGATCGCTCGACGGAAACTACCTGGCTGTCATCACGCTCGGACAGACCGCCTTGCAGATGGCCGTTTACTCTGCTCAGGCTCAGGCGTACATCGGCGTGACGCCAGGACAGTACAACCTTAGCGCTGTTGCGGCGAATCCGGATGGTTCGCAGTTCGCCACGGTCGGAACTCCCTCTTTCGCCAGCGGCGGGCACTCCATTACGTTTTGGAACCGCAGCCTTCAGCAGCAGGCGCAGTACGCGACGCAAGACACCAACATCGTTTACAGCCGCGACGGCAAGTACCTCTATGCGCGCGAGTTGCTCGATGTCCTCGCACTCAATGCGCAGACCGGTGTCCCTGCCGGATATCAGGGTCTCTCCATCGCGACAATGCAGCCGGGGGCTCTGTGGGATACGGACGAAAGCAACCGCGTCTACGGAATCACCGACCTGGGGGCGTTTGTGGCGAGCGTGGCACAGCTGCAACCGACCGTTCCGCAAATGCCGGCCTTCCTCGAAGACTCCATCGGGACCTCGATCGGAAACCCGAACGAGGGACCATTGTCAGGTGGCACCCAGGTGCAGTTTGTGCCGTCCTCGACCGGCGCGGGAAGCGCGGATGGAGTTGGCTCCACGATGGAAGCTTACTTTGGCTCGACTCCAGCTACGAACGATGTGGTGGCGCCGTACCCCTCCTCTTCCGACGGAGGTAATTTCCTGACTGCGACCGCTCCCGCAGCCGCGGTTAACGGCCCGGTAACCGTGCTGATGACCGACGCCAACAACAATGCCGTGCTTTTGCCCGGTGCCTATTCCTACGGTCCGCACTCGCACTGGATCGATCCATCGGCGGTTCCCGCGAGCGGAGGGACTGCCACCACACTTGGGGCCGATGGCCTGAAGCCGCTGGACCTAAGTAACCCATCGGTGACAATTGGTGGCGTGCCGGCCGTGATAGTCCCGCCCACCGTTATAGGCGGGGATTCATGGAGGGCGCTTCAGATGCATGTGCCAGGCGGCAATCCGGGATGGGCGGATCTCAAGTTGTCGCTGGGTGATGGTACATCCGAGACAACGAAGAGCATGGTGCAGTACCTTGCACAAGACGTGACGTTGACCAGTGCGGCATATACCAGCGCCGTTTACGACTCGTTGCGGGATCGCTTCTACCTGACTGGGTCTGACAATACCATTGCGGTGTTTAATCCGGGGACGCAGACCCTGCTTCAACCGATGCAGTCGTCATCTGTCAGTTCCAGCGCGGTGCTGGGTTCCCTCGCACTCACGCCTGACAATATGAAGCTGTTGGCTTCCGATCCGACCGATCACAGCGTTGTCGTCTTCGACCTCACCAACAACTCCAGCAAGGCTGTAAACGTCATGCTCTCTTCGGATGGAGTAGCTACAATCTCCGCCCCCATGCCCATTGTGGCCCTGACCGGGAACCAGGCCTTTGTGCTCCTGACGCCGTGGGCGCAGAACGAAGTGCGTCAGGTCGATCTTGTGCAAATGACGGTGCGAGTGCGGACGGATGTGCAGAATCCCGGCTTGTTTTTAATCCCGCCCTCGACAATGTCGGCGAGCACAGATGGAAGCGTAGCCCTCCTGGGCGCAGCAAGTCCAGCCTTCAATACGCAGTTCTATGCCTGGAGATACGACGCGGCCTCCGATGTATTCAGCGCGCCCGTGAACCTCGGTTATTGAGGGCCAGGTGAGGTCGCCGTGAATGGAGACGGCGCAGTTCTGTGGGTGGGTGCATCCACCGTCGATCAGAACCTTTTGCCGCTGGTTCCCTCGAGGTTCGGCGGGACGAACACTTTCCTGCCCGGAGCGGGAGGCCTGCTTTACAGCGCCGCGAGTCAAGTGCAAATATCCGATACGCGCAACGGAAGAATGCTCCTGAGCATGGCGCCTCTTCCCACGTACGCCGCAGCATTCGCGGTCGATCCCAGTGGCCAAAAGATCCTGGTATGTGCCGGCACCTCGCTGAACTATTACGAACTTGCTGTTGTTCCGCTGGCGGTGGGGACAGTCAATCCCTCAGATGCAACCCCCGGAACAGCTCTCACCATCCGCGGAAACGGATTTGTGGCAGGAACCACGGCGACAATCGCGGGGAGGAGTGCGTCATGCACCCTGGTGGATGGCCAAACCCTGCAATGCACGTTGCCCAAGGTCAATGCCGGCATGGCTCCCATGACGCTGAGCAATCCGGATGGGCAGACCTACTCGTTAGAGGCTGGAGTAGATGTCAAGTAGAGATGTCTTGGGGCTAGTCAATGAACGCACAATCGCCAATGCGCTCGTTGAGCCCTCTCGCGCAGAATTCTAGGTTACGGTTGCAGTAGGGACGACCATCGCTGATCGCCCCCCTGCGCAGATCCGTACGAGCCTGAGACCACGCAGGTCCTTTCCACACTCCAACCCGTGAGACAATCTTTGCGCCACCGAACTGAGATTATGGCCGGATACCTGTTTCGAGAGAATGGACAAGCCGGGAGGTTCTTACTGGCTCCGAATCAACTCAAAACGTCAATTGCACGCGTGTCATCATGACGCGTTCAATCGGCAAGTGGGTAGAATTCCCTCCACGCTCGGGAAAGGTCGTGTATTCGTAGTCGGATAACAGCTTGGTCATCCGATTGAGATACCAGCTTATTCCGGCCGCCGATTCGTGCGCGCCATTTGCTGACTTCCCGATCACGGCAAATTGCGGGAATGCGTGCGAATCGATATTGACTTCGCTATGCCGCACCACAAACTCCCAGGCCCCCCAATGATGTTCCCCGTGTCCGAATTCCAGGTTGTGAGCCGGCTGGAAGCCGTCGTACGAGTTCCTTTCACCGGTCAAGGTTACCGATCCGGCAACTTGCCAACCTGAGTTGGAAAGTGAACGATGCCCGCTCCGCGCCGACACACTCTGACTCGAGATCGTATACTCCGCCAGCACTCCGAGCGGGCCGTAGAAGTAGTCTGCCTGCGGCGCAATCCGTCTGTGTCGTCCAATCGATACGGTCTGAGCTGAGTAGCTGAAGAACGTTTGTTGTCCAACCGTCTTGAAGCTCGGCAGCGTTCCATGATTGTGTCCGTCCGAAAAAGCGATCCCTACATCCACCTGCTTCGCAGGAGCGTTGGAAGACACTGCGAACGGTTTTGCCATGACTCGCCCTACTTCCTCGTGAGTTCCCTTCCACTGGAACTTGGCATTGGTGCCGTCCCCGATTCCGCTGAAAAAGCCTAACTCGTAGCTGATGCCGTTGTGCAGAATCGAGCCTCGCGCTTGTATTCCCAGGTCGCGCAGCGGAACCAGATCGGATGCGAGCGACCGTTCCGCAAACGTCAATTCCCTGTCGGAACGGAGCACCTCCAGGCCCATGGGAGTCTTGAATTTTCCGGCTCTCAGTTTCGCAAAGGGGATTGACGCGTTCTCGACA
>JANXQR010000547.1 GCA_025353435.1 Acidobacteriota bacterium
GATGTAGAAATCCGCTTTTTCCGGTTGCTGACCTGGCTGCCAGAATCCGACCGCTGCAATATGTCGCAGATACCACGGCAACGGCCAGGGATCGGCGGCAATCACGGCTATGCGCGGCCGCGCGATGGCATTCTGGCGCGCCAGCCGGTCGATCTCCACAGGTAGTCCGAGCAAATCTTCCGATGTTTGGGCATAGGCATACGGGTTGGCTTCATCGGCGGGATTGACAAATACGCGCTGCCGCGTATCGTGGGCGATCAGCAGGGCCGCTGAGGCTCCCGCCAGGATGCAAGCGGCGCGAGTCAAATTGCAGAGAGTGGAACGCTTTATCTGCATGCGCCATAGGGACTCGAATGCCAGGCCAGCGAACAGGGCGATGGGCAGCCAGAAATTCAGAGCCAGCCAGGGTGTCTTGTACGGAATCAGGCTGTAGACGGCGAGCAAGAAAAGTGTGTAGTACGCCAAAAAGCCATACGGCGAGGGGCTGCGTCTTCTCACGGCCAGGAAGAAACCGATGCAGGCGAGGGCGAATATCACGCCGCCCGACCAGCCGGCGGTTACGAGCTTCGCGTAATACCAAAAGGGCTCCTGATGGCCTTGACCGCCGGCACGCGCAATGAAACTTGGTACCGCCTTCAACATTGCGGCCAGGGCTCCCCAGTTACTTCCAAACCAGGTGAACAGCATCACGGTCACCAGCAGGAATGCTGCAGCTGCGGGCAGGGCTGCATTTGGCCGCCACAGACCAACTGGACTTTTCCCGCGCAGGTTCCAGCGCCAGAAGGCGAAGGTGGCCACGGCCAGCGCGAAGAATTGAAGGACGGCGGTCTCCTTGGTTGCAAGCATCAATGCAGCGTAGGCACCAGCCAGGGCGGCGAACCCGACGGATTGCTTTTGACTAGAGCGCCAACCGGCCAAAATCAACCCGAATGTCGCGGTGACAAAAAGGGACTCATGAATGAAATATCGATCGTAGTAAACGGGCAGAGGAGCAACGGCAAACAGCAGCGAGGCGATCAGGCAAGGCACGCAACCGAACATTTCGACGGCCGCACCAAATAGGAGAATCGTGATACTACCGGCCAGGACCGATGTTATCCGCAGTTCCGATTCCGTGAGATCAGAAAATACCGTTGCCCCCTGCATTCTGGCCAGTGGTAGCGCGAGCGCAGCCAGCGCCGGACCGTGGCGATCCTGCGGGTCATATCTGAACGGTTGACCAGCGAGCGATTGTCCAATGATGTACGCATTGACGGCTTCATCGGTGTGCATGGGCCGCTCACTTAGTTTCGGCAAGCGGATCAGAAGTCCGAGAAGCGCGATTAGAAGAAATGCCGCCCGGCGAATCCACCGCGAAGTAATGGAGGAGTGGTGCGATTCGGGCGACCAATTCCGATCATTGACGACCGGATTCACACGGCGGGCTTGCCCCACACTTCGACCTCAATGTAGTGATTCAATTTGTTGGACGTGTTCCCGTTGCTGTAGAGACGAACATAGCGCCCCTTCGCATCCTTGGCATCGATCAGCTTGCCCTGATATGTCTCGATGTAATTCAAATTCTTGCCTGGGCCCTGGCCAAATTCGTTGGAAAAGTCGTTGTTGAAGACGGTCGTCACGCCGGACTTGAAAGTTGGATCATCGGAGACCTGCACCACAACATCTCGATAAACTCGCGCCTGCGAATGAAAGTGCCAAATGAGGATTGCGTAAATATCGGCTTTCCTCGCCAAATCAATCTGCACCCACTGTTTGCCGGGACCGAGTTCGACCCAGGAGCCTTCGTTGCCGTCCTTGTCTCCGTCGACAACCATATCCAGCGTTCCAACATTAGGATTGTTGTCGCTCGATGTGACCTTCTTGTTCTTGGCGAGGTTGATGGTTCCGGCGGGGACCATGAAATCGGGGCGCTTGCCTTTCGTTGCGGGCTCAAGATTGGGCACGTTGAGAGGTGCGGGAGTTCCCACAAACAAGGGCGCGGGCAATTGCGTTTTCAAAACGACCTGGTTCTGCGAAAGCGCAGCAGAGGCGAAAAGCAATACCGGAAGGACCGAAAAAGTCTTATAACGGATTCTCATCATCGTCTTAGGCTCTCACTTCCTCGGCAGTGATGGCAATTCTCGTCTGCGCGGCAACGGCTTCGTTGGCTTTGTGGATTGAATATTCACTTGTAAAAGCTTCGTCGGCGGGGCAATTAAGTTTTGCCGTGCCACGAATAGTGTTGAAAAAGTTTTCCA
>JANXQR010000567.1 GCA_025353435.1 Acidobacteriota bacterium
CCACCTGCGAGAGCTGCCACTCCATGGATAACTGGTTCGGAGCCAAATTCGATCATCTCAAGGTGACCGGCTTTGCACTCACCGGCATGCACGCCACCCTCGACTGCATCGCCTGCCACATCAACAACCGATTCAAGGGCACACCCGCCTCATGCTTTGCCTGCCATCAAAAGGACTTTGTCGCAACCACCAACCCTCCTCACCTTCCCGCCGGCTTGCCCCACGATTGCGCGGTGTGCCACACCACCGCAAGCTGGCTCGGAGCCAAGTTCGACCACACCGCCTACACCAGCTATCCGCTCACTGGAATGCACGTCAATATCCCCTGTGCACAGTGCCACATCAACAACAGATTTGCGGGCACCGCCAGCGATTGCTATTCGTGCCACATGGCGGATTTCAAATCCACGAAGAGCCCCAACCACGATGCATCCGGATTCCCCACGGACTGCTCCGTGTGCCACTCCACCAGCGGCTGGATCCCGTCTTCCTTCGATCATTCCAAGACGGCCTTCCCCCTCACCGGTGCCCACCTCACCACCGCATGCGCCCAGTGTCACGTCAACAACAACTACACAACAGTCCCCACTGATTGCTACTCCTGCCACAAGGCGCAATATGCCTCCACTACCAATCCCAATCACATCACCGCGGGATTTCCTACCACCTGCGCCGTTTGCCACGATACAACCTCCTGGGCGAATGCTGTCTTCAACCACAACAAGACTGCATTCCCTCTTACCGGCGCACACGTCACGGTAGCCTGCACGCAATGCCACATCAACAGCGTCTACGCAGGGACACCCACCGATTGTTATTCCTGCCACAAAACTCAGTACAACTCCACCACCAATCCCAACCACGTCACCGCGGGATTCCCCACAACCTGCGCCACCTGCCACACCACCACCTCATGGTTAGGCGCCACCTTCAATCACACCTGGTTCAATGTGAACCACGGCGGAGCCAACGGCGTCTGCGCTACCTGCCACACCAACTCGGCCGACTATTCCGTCTTCACCTGCACCAACTGCCACGCCAAGGCTTCCACAGATCATCAGCATGGCGGCGTGAACGGGTACGTCTACAACAGCGTCAACTGCTACGCGTGCCATAAAAGTGGAGGCGGAGGATAACCGACATGCAACGTCTACTCGCCTCTTTGTTGCTGCTCGGTGCCTGTCTTTGCCAAGCACAGCAGCAACCAGAAACTGCGCCGCAGCAGACTGATCCGCCTCCAACGTCGCGTCCATTGCCCATTCGTTCCGACTTCCGAGTCAAATATGTGAATGGCAACGACGCCTACATCGACGGCGGCCGCGATTCTGGACTCTCCGAAGGCATTGCGCTTGTGCTCAAGCAGGCGCCCTCGGATAGAGAACCTTCGCGCGATGAAACAGCGCTCGAGCCCGGCATCCTCGCCAAACTTACCGTCGTCTCGGTGGCTTCCTCGTCCGCCGTTTGCCACGTGGATTCATCCACACGCGACATCACCGTGGGCGACACCGTTACACTTCCGCAAGCGGAAATCGAACATCTCATCGAGAAAAACACCCTTGGCAAAACGCGCAATTACCCCATGGTCATCAGCTTCTCTGAGGGCGACCCGCTCGACGAAGAGATTCGCGGTGCCGTACCGCATCCTCCACTACCTGAGATCAACCAGGCCCGCGGACGCATCGGATTCGACTTCAGTACTCTGCACGGTCTCGGTTCCAATAGCTTCACCTCAACCACCTTCGGCATGGTGGCCCGTGCCGATATCTCCCGCATCGGCGGCACCCATTGGAACCTCAATGGCTACTGGCGCGGCCGCTTACAATCCACGGCGGCACCCGCGCAATCCTCTATCCAGGACCTCATCAACCGTACTTACCAGATGAGCTTTAACTACGTGAACCCCGCTTCCCACTGGACAGCGGGAATCGGCCGCCTCTATCTGCCCTGGGCAAGCAGCCTCGAAGTTATCGACGGCGGTTACGTGGCTCGCGATCTGTCGCCCCGGACGATTCTCGGTGTCTTCGGCGGCTCCACTCCCGACCCCACTGCGTGGAACTACAACCCCAATCGCAAACTCAATGGCGCGTTCCTCAATACCCATGGCGGCGACTTCGACAGATTCCGGTATTCCAGCACCGAAGGCGGCGGCGTCGAACTCCTCGGCTGGAGTGTGGACAAGCCGTTCTTCTTTACGGAAAACGATCTGTCTTTCAAGCGCATTTTCTCTCTCTATCACTCCATGCAAATTGATCGTCCCACCGCCAACCCCGGAACGCCGCCTCTCAATTTCGCCGTTGGCCAAAGCCTGCTCTCTCTTCGTCTCCAGGTCCACCCCCGCGTCGGCCTCGATCTCACTCACACCTATTTTCGCGACGTGCCCACATACGACGCTTCCCTGGTTGGAACAGGCTTGCTGGATAAGTACCTCTTTCAGGGGGTTAATGGTGGAGGCCGAATCGAATTCCCATTGCATGTCACCGGTTACTTCACGGTTGGGCGCAGCAGTACCTCATCCGACGCCAAAGGCTCCTGGAACTCCATGGGAGGCGCCTCCATGTCCCGCATCTGGAAGACCGGGCTGACCGCCGACGCCCGCTATTCCAAGTTCAACAGCGCCTTCGCAACTGGCACCTATCGCACCCTCACCGTCTCGCGCGAGATCAGTGACAGCATTCGCCTCAATCTCCAGGCTGGACGCCAGGCCTTTGCTTCCCCGCTCACGAAGGACAAAGGCAGCTATTTCGGCAACTTCTTTGTCGATGCCAACATCGGCCCTCGCTACTTCGTCGAAAGCAGCTTCACCACTCAGCGCGGCGGCGCCGATGAATACAACCAGTGGACCAGTACCTTCGGATATCGTTTTGACAACCGCTCACACAAAAATATAGCCGCTCAAGTGTTGACCTCAAAAGCCTCGACGCCATAGGCACTCAGAACGCCGCGCTCATTGAATCCCGCGCGCAGAATTCAGTTCTGCTTCTCACTTCGCGCTCCCGAGCATTTTCCGATCAGACGAGCCTTTTGGGCCTGATCTACAATCGAATGGTTATGGCAACTGTTACGCTTCCCACCTCCATTCAGCTGCGCGCCCCGCAGGGCGAGTTCCGCAATGAGCCCTTCGAAAACTTCAAGTCCCCCGATGTCGCCCGCGCCATGCGCGCGGCGCTTGAGAAGGTCGCCGGCCAGCTCGGCCGCGAGTACGACCTCGTCATCGGCGGCGACCGGCTCAAGACCGACGGCAAGATCAAGTCGCTCAATCCCGCCCGCCCGGCTCAAGTTGTCGGCATCCACCAGAAGGCTGGCTTGGAGCACGCCGAACAGGCCATGCAGGCCGCCCTCCAGGCCTACGAAATGTGGAGCCGCACCTCTGTGCAGCAACGCACTTCCCTGCTCCTCAACGCGGCGGACATCATCCGCCAACGGAAGTTCGAGTTCTGTGCTTGGCTCACCTACGAAGTGGGCAAGAACTGGGCCGAGGCCGACGCCGACGTCGGCGAGACCATCGATTTCCTTGAGTTCTACGCGCGCGAGGCCCTGCGCCTGGCTGCCGCCACCACCCCCATCCAGTACCCCGGCGAGCGTAACCAGCTGCTCTACATCCCGCTGGGCGTTGGAGCCGTGATTCCGCCGTGGAACTTCCCATTCGCCATCATGGCCGGCATGACCGCCGCCTCCATCGTCTGCGGCAACACCGTCGTCCTCAAGCCGTCCAGCGACTCGCCCACCATCGCAGCCAAGTTCTTTGAAGTCCTTGAAGAGGCTGGGATGCCGGGCGGTGTGGTCAACTTCTGCCCCGGCTCCGGCGCCACCTTCGGCAACGCCATCGTGGAGCACCCCAAGACCCGCTACATCGCCTTCACCGGCTCCAAGTCGGTCGGCCTCGACATCCACGAGCGCGCCGCCCGCACCCAGCCGGGGCAGATCTGGATCAAGCGAACCATTCTCGAGATGGGCGGCAAGGACTCCATCCTGGTCTGCGCCGACGCCGATCTCGACGCCGCCGTCGACGGCGTCGTGGCCGCAGCCTTCGGCTTCAGCGGCCAGAAATGCTCCGCCTGCTCCCGCGCCATTATTGAAGCGCCCATCTACGACATTTTTGTCGAGCGCGTCCGCAAGAAAGTCGCCCAATGGACCGTCGGCGACCCCGCAGAAAACCCCTCGATGGGGCCGGTGATTAACAAGGGCGCCATGGAGACCATGCTCGGCTATATCGAGACCGGCAAGCGAGACAGCCGCCTGGTTTCTGGCGGCAAGGCCATCGAGACTGCTGACGGCGGCTACTTCCTTGAGCCGACGGTGTTTGCAGACGTTCTTCCCGACGCCGTCATCTCCCAGGAGGAGATCTTCGGGCCGGTTTTGGCCATCATCAAGGTTGGCAGCTTTGAAGAGGGGCTCAAAGTGGCCAACAATACTGAGTACGGCCTGACCGGCGCGATCTATACCGGCGACCGCGCCAAGCTGGACATTGCCCGAGACGAGTTCCACGTTGGGAACCTGTACTTGAACCGCAAGTGTACGGGCGCCATGGTTGGGGCGCACCCGTTTGGCGGGTTCAACATGAGCGGCACCGACTCCAAGGCGGGCGGGCCGGATTATCTTTACTTGTTCACGCAGGCTAAGAGCGTGGCGGAACGGCTCGGCTAGTTGCAGGCTGCAAAAGTGTCCGATAACGGACATAATTGCAAATAATAAAACGACCATGTGCTTTGCTTTCATGCGATTGCACCCCGAAAGTGGGGGAATTTCTGCTCACCGTGATCTGAATCACTTTTCAGTGACTGGTGAACGGTGGACGAGTGAATAAGTGAAAAAGTGACCAAATGAACAGCTCCCTTCCTTTGAGTTTCGGCGGCTGATGAACATAGAATCCCGCCCTAGCGGACCTAGGACGGGGCACCCCAATTCGTAGCAAATGAAAAAGCCCCTCCGGAACCGGAGAGGCTTTATTTCTTATCTGTATTAAGTATGACAGATCCGAAGAATTAATAATGGATTTTCAAATATATTTGTTTTCAGTAGAATGTGCAGGTTACAACGATTTCCACAGGTTTGGTACTTGACAAGATTTGGGGTGAACGCCTGGAGCGCTACGCCGGCGGGGCGTTGACCTGGCAGGCGCGGCGCCAGATTCCCTCGAACAGAGCGGGGACCCATTGCTCGGCGGGGCAACGGCTCCAGGTGTTTCTCAGGAAGACGAGATCGGCGTCTGGCGTTTTGGCGTTGGCGTCCTGAAGCTTGAGCTCGACGAGCGTTCCCGTATCGAATTGATGGTTGCCGGAATCATCGGGAGCAGTAGCCTGGCGGAGAACGGCGGCGGGCGCGACGAGACAACGGGCGCTGGCCACGTCGGGCGCGATCGTCGTTCGATTGATGGGGTCAGTGTAGAGCTGGCGCATGAGATTGACGCCGCTGACAATGTTGTGCAGAGCGACGCCGATGGCATGGACGGCGGCCAGGTCGCCGCCGACCATGCCTGCGAGCAGTGCCTTGGCATTGTCGACCTTGTGGTTCAACGCCCACACGACGGTCTGCAGGGGGTTCAAATTGTGGGGAGCTTCTCCCAGAACCAGCGCGGCATCCCATGACTCCTGAGTGGCTTTAAAGTCGGGAACAAAGAGCGCGCCGACGACCTGCTGGACTAACACGCCCACGTCATCGGGAGGCACGTCTCCACGCACGAAGGAAGCAAGGTCTTCGAGGTTATCGGGTCCTGCGGCGTAGGTGGCAGCGGCGGCACTGAGACGCTTCCACAAGGCATTCTGCGCTTCGGCGCGTCCCGGCGCGTCCTGGGGAGAGACGGTGGGAAAGCGTTGACCGTCGACTTGAAGAACGCCGAGCACCTTGTCGAGGAGGGTGGCATTGGCGAGGATGGAGCGATCGGCATAGGCGCGATCCAACTTGGGGTTGTTGGCGAGCGACTCGATTTCAGACTGGTCGTCGGAGGTGACCACGTCGACAACGCCGGGAACGTGAATTCTTTTCATCTTGCCTCCACTGCATCAATTGAAGAGACCGTGATTGCGCTTAAAGAGACCGTGATTGCGCTGGGGAGAGGATACAGTGCGCACTGTTGGCGTTGAAATTTAAGCAAAAATACCTATTTACAGAATAGGTATTTTGGAGTAATTTTTACCTCATGGCAAATGACTCTGGACGACGCGATCTATTTCCCGGGGCGCTCGAGATGATGATTCTGCAGTCTCTGCGAGTGCGCCGGATGCACGGTTACGCGCTGGTGAAGCACATGCAGCAAGTGTCTGAGGACCTGCTGCAAATCGAGGAAGGCTCGCTGTACCCGGCGCTGCAACGGATGCTGCGGGAGGGGTGGCTGGAAGCGGAGGCGGGCGTGTCAGCGAAGGGGAGGCCGACACGGATCTTCAGCGTGACGGAGCGAGGGATCCGCCACCTTGAGGAGGAGCTTTCGAGCTTCGAGACGATGTTTACCGGGATCTCCCGCGTGCTGGCAGTTGCCAAGGCATAGGAGGCTTGAATCCATGCCTAGAGGCCGAAAAATCGTGCCCTCGGGGGCTGAAGAGGCTGCGAAGAAGCTCGATTTTCGGGCCAGCAATATCCCGCAGGGGCTAAAGCCCTCCCTTTTTTTGGAAGCATTTACGGCACGACTGAAGTCGTGCCCTGACGCGTTTGGGTGCCCCAACGGGTGCCCGATCAGAAGGCTTTAGTTTGTCGCAATCTGTAAGGAGGCTCACCTTGTCGTTTTTCAACCGGATATTTTTCCGCCGCCGCCGTTATGAAGATCTGTCCGTGATGGTTCAGGAACACATTGCGGAGAAGACCGACGAGTTGATGGAGCAGGGGATGCCGCGTGCGCAGGCCGAGCAGGCGGCGAAGCGCGCCTTTGGCAACGCCACACTTATTGAACAACGGGGGCGTGAAGAGTGGCAGTGGCGGGTAATTGAATCGATGGCGGCCGATATCAAATTTGCGCTGCGGCGATTGAGAAAGTCGCCGGGGTTTGCAACGACCGTGCTCTTAACGCTCGCCATCGGGATTGGCGCCAACACCGCGGTGTTCACGGTGGTCAACAGCGTTCTGTTGAAGCCGCTGCCCTATCCTCACTCAGAGCAATTGGCGGCGTTGTGGCTGAACGCGCCGGGCGCCGGCGGGCTGGCAAATTTTTCGAGCGGTCTGCAGATTTCGCCGTCGATGTACTTTACGTTTTCCC
>JANXQR010000581.1 GCA_025353435.1 Acidobacteriota bacterium
CCAAGGCATTTTCCATGCCTTCAAAGGAATTCTAGAGCAACAAATGCCGCGTTTCATCAGGTTTTATAGGTCTTTTGTTGGTATTTCAGGATCGACTAGTTAATCCGACGATCGCGAGAGCGAGGAAGGCAGCGACCGCGCCGATCCAGCCGACCGAGAAGACGATATGTGCGGTGAGCACAAACTTGCGGAGGCCGGGTGTCATGGTTGAAAGCTCCGTTCTTCAGGAACGCCCAGTTTGGAGGAGAGTCTATGAGCGCGAAGCAGGGTCGCATGGCGGTAGACAAGGTCCGTACTGCGAGTCAGGAACTCAGCGATCGCTGTCAGCTGGTGCTTATCAAAATGTTCCAGCATCACGGCAACGTCTCCTCGTAATGGGTCGATCACGTCCTGAATGTGCGCCCGTTTCAGTGCCAGATGGAGAATCTGCTTACGCCCATCGTGCGGGTCCGGTTCACGACGCAGGTATCCGGCCCGTTCCAATCTTGCGACCACACCCGTGATTGCGCCGCTGGTCAGACCAGTAATGGCACCCAGATCGCTCCCGGTCATCGCCCCACGGTCGCGTAGCAAGTCGAGGCACTTGTGATCCGTTGGGCCGAGCCCCAGACTCTCCGCGACTGCGTGGTGAAACAGCACCACCGCGGTGCTGTGCCGGCGCGCCAGCCGCCCGACGATTTCCTCGATCAGCTCGTGCTCGGGGGCGCGGGCAGTTTCCACCAAATCTCCTTGCAATTTCGCTTAGTATCTAAGCTATTCACCAAAGATTCATGTAGTCAAGTCTTTATCATGGCGATGCATTGGCCCGACTCTGAGGTTCTTTCACGGGATTAGACGATTGCACCGTTCTTGCGTTCCGCGGCGAATCCCCAGAACCATTTCCGAGCCGACAACGCTTGACACTTCCGCATCTTCTCGCCATTACCAGCTCATGTTGCCCTTATGAACGAAGCCGTCGTGCATTTACCGGCATCAAATTGAACGGTGCTACGATCAGTATCAGGGTTGAACTGCGATAGACATATCGGTACTTTCAGCAAATGAGTGTAGCGAACATGGTTAAGAAGCTCCTCTTCGTGGCAGTATTGCTGCTTCTCGTCAGCGTTCAGGCGATGACAGTAAGTTGCGAATTACGCTGCTCTTTGATGAGGGCTTCGACCGGTTGCCACGCTATGCAGACCGCTGCGCCGATGGCCCATTGCCACGGAATGTCGATGGAGCAAGGCAAACAAGCGAGCGTGAATTCAAGTGATTCCTGCGCCCATTCTGTGTGCAGGACAGAGTTGACGGCGATCACCAAGAGCGCTGATCAGAACGATGCCGGCCCGAGCAAGCTTCTGGTATCGGCTGTTGCTTCGTTGGTCGATCTTTTTGGAAGCAATGAACACAGCAGAACCGCCGGCTTCGCCTCATTCAGCCGAAGCGAGACCAGACCGCTCGCTCAACGTCCCGGCTCCTCCCTCCGCATCTAGCCCATCCTTTCCTCTTTGAGCCATCGCAGTGCGTGATGCGTGTTTTCGCATGCTGCCCTACCACCTGCTGGTACCAATCTTCTAAAACGAGGAAATTATGAGGAACCGCCGCACCTTCATTCAGAAGGCATTCGGTCTTGGCGCGGGGCTGCTTGCCGCACCCAAAGTGTATGCCGAGTCGCCGAACGGGCCTTCTTCCCGCAGCCGCTCCAGGAATGCAGGGCCAGCTTTCAATATGCCGGTCGTGACTGCCGATATCGGGGATCTGTCCTACGCAATGGAGGGCAACACAAAGGTCTTCCATCTGATCGCCGAGGTCGTGAAACAGCAGATCAGTCCGCTCAAAACAATTGACGCGTGGGGCTTCAATGGGAGCGCTCCGGGACCGACGATTCAGGTCAATCAGGGTGATCGTGTGCGTGTCATCTTCGACAATCACCTGCCTGAACCAACGTCGATGCACTGGCACGGATTTGAGGACACCATTCAAAACGACGGCATGCCCGGCATCAGCCAAGACCCGGTGAAGCCCGGCGGGCGCTTCGTCTATGAGTTCAATATTCATCAGGAAGGCACGTACTTCTACCACTCGCACATGGCTATGCAGGAGATGGCTGGAATGTTGGGCGCCTTCATCATGCACCCGAAGGAGCCCTATCGACCGCACTGCGACAAGGACTTCCTAATCCACTTGCAGGAATATGCGGTATTGCCGAGCAATACCGTGCCCAACACGATGAATATGGAGTTCAATTGGCTGGTCTTCAATGGAAAAGCCGGTCCAGCGACAACGCCCCTCATCGTTCGGCTCGGGGATCGCGTCCGTATTCGCTTCGTTAATCTCGGAATGGATCACCATCCGATGCACCTGCACGGGCACACCTTTTACACGACAGGAACCGAAGGCGGTAGGATCCCCGAGGCAGCCTGGTGGCCGGGCAACACAGTGCTCGTCGGCGTAGCCCAGGCGCGGGATGTCGAGTTCCTCGCTAATAATCCTGGCGACTGGATGATCCACTGCCACTTGCCTCACCACATGATGAACCAGATGTCGTCGAATGTGGGGAAGATGACCCGTATCGCGGGAATGCCAGCCGGAGGAGATATGAATACCGGCATGGGCATGCTGAAAGGCACTCCTGGCGCGCCTATGGGAGAAGACTATGGCCCAACCTTGGGCCGAGGTTTGGGTGGTGTCGGCAATGCTTCCGAGACGTCGAGCACGAACGGCGCACTTTCGCAGAAGAAGGCTATGGATGCGATGCCCGGAATGCAGCATGACATGGGAAGCATGCAGATGGGCCAGATGGCGCAGGATGACATTGCTGGAAACGCGAATGATGTTCCGAACTTCCCGCAGGACGCCTACATGGAAGGGCCAATGATGACGATGGACGAAATGGTCGATCGACCAGAGAACTACGGTCTGCGCGCAGGATGGAGTGGATTCATGCAAGGGATGATGACCTTCGTTCGTGTGCTGCCACCTGACAAATACGACGAGGTCATTGCGCGAATGAAGCAGGCCAAGCGATCAAACGATCCCTATTCCGCCATTCTGGAGCGTGCCTAATGCGAGGAGAAAAGATGAAAGTCACAACTCTTGCACTTGCGATCACAAGCGCCTTCAGTTTGACTGCATTCGCTCAAAGTTCCGGCTCCTCGGCGAAACCAGGCGACTCGACGCAGTGCATGGAAGGCATGGCCATGCCGGGCTGTCCACAAACAGACAGGAACCAGCAAAAAATGCCTGGCGGGCAACATCAACAGAACAAAACACAGACCAAGCCTCCACAAAATGCACAACCACAGCAGCCCAAGCAACAAAACGACATGAACGACATGCCTGGGATGCAACCCACACAGCCTGATATGAGCGGTATGCAGATGGGGACACCCCAGCAGGCTCAAAGCCCCGACACTCATGCAACGATGACACTCCAGGAACCGGAGAATCCAGATCGTAAGACCGGATCGAATTTGCCTGCGCCGGAGTTGCTCAAGGATGTTGCGGATCGGACTCCGATGGCGCTCGCCGACTTTCAGGCCCTTGCCGATGCGAATAATCCAACGCTGAAGCAGGCGAACGCACTGGTTCGCAGGTCGCAGGAACAAGCACGACAGGCCGGACTGTATCCCAATCCCTCGATTGGATACCAGGGCGAGCAAATTCGCGGTGGTTCCTATGGAAGTGGAGAACAGGGCGGCTTTGTACAACAGACTGTCGTTCTCGGCGGCAAGCTCGGGTTGCGCCGCAACATCTACGACCAGCAGAAGAGATCAGACCAGATTGGCGTGGAAGAGCAGACCTACCGTGTTCATGGCGATGTCCAAGAAGCGTTCTATGATGCGCTGACCGCCCAGGCGACAGTTCAACTACGCCAGCGATTGCTTGGTGTCGCACTCGATGCCGTAGAGACAGTGCATCAGCTTGCCAATGTGGGGCAGGCCGATGCGCCCGACATTCTGCAGACAGAAGTGGAAACAGAACAGGCAAAGGTGGACTACGTCACTGCGCAGCGCCAGTACCTGCAAGCCTTCAACACTCTTTCAGCACTTGCAGGCAAGGGCAATCTGCCCGTCAGCCCATTGCTGGGCGACCTTGAGAAGACACCTGACTTGAATGCCGAACAAATGGTGGATTCCATCGTTGCTGACAGTCCAACGGTGAAGCGCGCTCAGCAGGAAGCTGCGGTGGCACAAGCACGCCTCAAAGATGCGAAGCGCGAATCGGTTCCTGACCTTCACCTGCGCGCCGGAGAGCAATACAACGGAGAACAAGTCAGCCAGTACCGAACCAAGGCAGCCGGCGCGCAGAGCTTTGCCACCGCAGGTATCAACATTCCGCTTTGGAACCGGAATCAAGGGAATGTTGGAGCCGCAAAGGCGGAAATCGAGAGGGCGGAGCAGGACGTGGCTCGTGCGCAGCTCTCACTTCATCAGCAGGCAGCTCCCCTGGCACAATCGTATCTTTCCGCCCAATTCGAGGCTGACCGGTACAAAACGCAGCTCATTCCTCGCGCAGCGAGAGCGTATGAGCTGTATCTCAAAAAGTATCAAAACATGGCACAGGCCTATCCGCAGGTACTGGTGTCGCAACGCACGCTCTTTCAGTTGCAGATCAGTTATCTCATGGCTCTCCACGATGTCTGGCGAAGCGCCATTGCCTTGCAGAACTACACACTGACGGGCGGACTGGATACTCCGCTGTCCAGCGGTTCCTCGACCACCAGCATCAACCTGCCGAATACAGGCGGAGCGCCGGAGTAGCTGCCATGAAAAAGAAGATTGCTATCGGCCTGGCACTAGTCGTCGTTGGCGCATTCGGCGTGGGCGCCTACATGATGCACAATATGATGGAGCATGGTTTCAGCGCGCGGACTGAACCCATGCCGATGGAGAAGGCACTGGCTACCGCGATTCGTGGACGAGCCATTCCGTCGCGTTACAAGACCATGAAGAACCCGGTTGTTGCCACTCCCGAGGTGATCCACGAAGGAATGGCGCACTGGGCGGACCACTGCACCGCCTGCCATGCCAACAATGGTGGCAGCGACACCATGTACGGCAAGACGATGTATCCGCGCCCGCCGGACATGCGGCAAATGGACACACAGGAACTTTCTGATGGCGAGCTTTACTACACCATCAAGAACGGTGTCCCCTTGAGCGGCATGCCGGCGTTCGGAGATCTGGGAGATGACGATGTGGATAGTTGGAAGCTCGTCACGTTCATTCGGCATCTACCGCAACTCACGGATGCTGAAGAGACCGAGATGCAACACCTCAATCCGAAATCTCCCGATGAAATTCGGGAGGAGAAGGAAGAAGAAGACTTCTTGAAG
>JANXQR010000596.1 GCA_025353435.1 Acidobacteriota bacterium
TCCTGTTTCGGCTTGGCCACCTTAATCACGGTCAGCCTCCTCAGCAGGGTCGAAGCATCTCCGGGGGCTTCGTCTTCGAAGGAATGCATCAACTCGCCGGCTCTCAGGATCGCGGCGTCCGTGCCCTCCATGGCCTCCACCGCCACGCAGGCCTGGGCCGCCACCACCACGGTCTGGCCAATGTCGAAGCCCGCAACGGCCCGGGCAACGCCGAGCCCGTACTCGATGTCTTTGCACTCTTCATCATCGGGGGCGCGATCGGTGAGGATGCCCTCCTGCGCCAGCAGCGGCTCCAGAAACGAAGTGGAGCTGATCAGCTCGATGCCTTCGTCGGCCAGAACCTTTGCCACCGCTCCGAGCAACATATCGGTATTGCGCGTACGCAGGTTGAGCAGCAGTTTGGCCAGCCGCCAGTCGGGCCGGATCGATGAGAAGATCTGCTTGTGCTTTACCTGTCCGGCCATCACCGCTTTCGTCACGCCCTCCTTGTGGAAGACCTCAATGAGCCGCGACAGCTCGCCGAGCGACAGCCAGTGAACGGTGATCTTTTCGTCAGCCGCTGCGCGATGGTTGATCTCGGGATCGGTCTCTTCGCGAATGGCCGCAACCGTGACCGCAAGCCCCTGCGCGCGCGCTGCGTCGAGTATAAGAAACGGGAAGCGCCCATTGCCGGCGATCAGGCCTAGTTTCATGATTCTCCTTCGACGATTGAGTTGGCAGACGCGGCGGGCACTGTCCAGGCGAGCTCGGCGGGTAATAAGTGGTGCGGATCGAGCTGGCCGATCTCTACCCAAGGACCCTTCCAAATGAATTCTCCGGAATGGTTGATATAGCCGATCTCCTTTTCTGTAACCACCAGACAATGCCCAGTCTGGAATGTTCCTGCGCTGAAGTAGAATGGCCGCAGCACGAATCTCCCTTTCGGATCAATAAACCCTACGCTCCGAAAGCTATCAACCGAGTCATAATTCTCTCGCGTGCGGATATCGACACGCGCGACTCCCTCCGAGAATCTTCCTGCGTGGGCAAACGAGGCATCAATCACGGGTTCGCCCGTCCTGTCCACGAAACCTCTGAGCTTATGTAATTCGATTTCCGCCAATCCTTCAGCGAACTCAAGGGCCATATCAAACCGAGGAGCCACCTCAAACTCTCCAACTCGATTGATGTGTCCCCATTTCCCGTCACGCGAGACTCGAGCCAAACCCTCCCGGAATGGACCTGCCATCCCCCTCTCGCAAATGAACTGTGGGAGAATGACAGGGGTTCCGGCGGTGGATATGTACCCCCATTTGTCGCCCAATTTCACAGCGGCGAGACCATCCGAGAATCCACGTGCATCGTCAAAAAATGGGGCAATTACCTCTTCCCCTCCTTTGTTGATGAATCCATACAGATCGCCTGCTTTGAAGTAGGTCAACCCATCGCTAAAGCGGC